>MGYE01000042.1 GCA_001801625.1 Gammaproteobacteria bacterium RIFCSPHIGHO2_12_FULL_42_10 | reverse complement strand
ACTTTTAAATAATTTGAATCTCGCATCAACAAACAAACGTACTGAGCGTTTTGCTTGATCCCTAATTTCTGCATAACGCAGCGTGCTAGATGATGCTCTGTCGTGTTAAATGATAACCTTTGTTTAACTGTTTCTAGAAAGTCCCAACGATCCTCTGCCCGATCAAACACTTCTTTTACAGGATCATTATAATAAAATTTTCCGCCAAAAATAATTAACAATTTATCAACTTGGGCGCACAGTAATGGAAAAGGCAAAATCCCAACTGTTCTTTTCCACATGAGATACAATTGTAAATTGCATAAATTTTTTCTCGTTGGTAAATAGAAGAAAGTTTTAATGCGCGCGGCGTCTCTATGAAGATTCACTTGTAACGCACAGCGCATCAACTCTGTATTGAGAGCAAGATGCCCTATACGAAATGATCTCAGACGAATCAATCTGATCCGAATAATAGGCGAGATAATAATGATGCCAAATGAAACGGGTAACGTAATGATAAGACATAAGGGTTTAATTAAAAACTGTTGAAATAAATAAGCTATCTGTTCTTTTTGAAGAGTTTTTATGAACATGTGATTCCTCGCGTTGCTATTCACGATACGCTCATACTGCTCACGCTAAAATTGTCCAATCATAGTCGCCGCTGTAACCTGCGGCTTGGAATATTTCAAGCCATTTTTCTGGATAATCATGAAACTCTGCAGTCAAAACCCATTTTTCAAATATTTCTTTCTGGGCAGGTGTATAATAAGAATCGACCTGCACAAATGCACTACCCTTTGAAAGTCGTTGAATTTCTTGTAAAGCACGCACAACGTTGGGCTTCGATAAATTGTGTAGCGTATTTAAAGAAAATACACAATCAAAACTACCATCAGGAAAAGGTAATTTCTCTGCTGATCCCAAATGAAGACGGCCTACCACCTCAGGTTCGCAACATTGAAGAGCGTACTCTGAAATATCAATACCGAATACCTCAAGCCCTTCGCAAACAGACATCAGATCTTTCACTAAAAATCCTTTACCACAACCAACATCTAATACGCGACACCCTGCCTTTAAATTAAAATGCTTTACGATATCTTTTGCTACTGGAATCCAACGACCATCGTATCGATATCCTCCATAGCCATATTCACGCGGACCATCAAAATACATCTCTCCGAAATATTTAGATATTTTAATTACATCTGCATCTTTTCCTTGCAACCGCTTTTCTAGATTACGCTTCATTTTCGGCAAAGCATTCAGTAGCGCGACTTGTTGCATTATGTTGTCTCCATAGAGAGGGTGGATTGTTGCAATACCTGTTTAAGCCCCATTTTAAATTGAGTGGGCTGAAATGCAGGAAATGCCTTATAAAGAGCTGCAATATTAAAATGTCTATGCATAATAGGATTATTTCTAGGCGTTGCCTGAATCTCAGACACGCACTCAATTTCTGAAAGCACAATTTCAGCAATCTCTCGGAATGAATAAGCGTGTCCACTGGCCAGATTCAAAATACCTTCACTCCGATGTTGGACGACTAACGCAATAATATGAGCAACATCACAAATAAAAACATGATCTCGTTTTTCTTCTCCATTCCCAAACAAAACAATAGGCTCGTTTTTTTCAGCTAGCCTTATAAATCGATTGGGTCCATAGCCATGATGTGGATCTCCTCGTCCATAAAGCAAACTGGGTCTTAAAATTGCAAGCGGTGTTTTTTTTGCTGCTTGCTTGAGAATTAGTTCTCGGCAGCTATGCATCATGCCATGAAAACTAGTCGGCGCAGTCACAGAATCTTCTGTTGCAAGCGTAATATCATCCGCATATGCTGCGTCCGAACTAATATACACCACATGCGATAGAGAGATTTTCTCAATTACATTACCGACTATCTGCATCATTCGAAGATTATCTATAAGCATTGCAGTATTTTTACAGGGCGCTAATGCAGATACAACGACTAAGGTATCCTGCAAATTTAACTTTTCCAATAGTATTTTTTCTGCATCAACATGCAATAAGTTAACTTCGTTTTTTGAAATGCCTACAGCTTCTATCCCTTCGCTCTTTAATTGACGCAGCGCATAACGCCCAACAAATCCTTGTGATCCTAAAACGACAACTCGAGTGGGTTTAATTTTTGTTTTATTGAGATGTTTTAACATGTTACGCCTACTCCCAAAGCTGAATAATGAAAACCTTCTTTTTCAAGCCCTAAAAAAGCCAATACCTGATAAGGATCAATAATCACTCTACCACGCATAGTCTTTTTTAATTCTTCCAGTGTCATTGTGCGAAATACCGGCCAAGGAGTCATTATAATTAAAACATCCGCACTTTTGAGTGCCTGTTCAACGGAAGTAGCACTATGTGCCCATGAAACAATTGAACAATCAACCACCGGATCATAAACTCGAACATTGTAAGAACGTAAGTACTGCAATAATAACAATGAGGGAGAATTTTTTGTGCTATGTGTATTTTCTTTATAAGCAAGACCAAGAACTGCGATCGTTGGATTTTTATTTGTAAGCAAAACATGCGACTGTAAAATCTTCAATACCCAATCTTTTCTATATTGACTATTGCGTAACCAAGATTTGACAATGCCTGCCTCAGTTCCATAAAATTCAGAAAAATTGAGAATCGTTTCTAAGTCACGCTCTAAGTTCCCCCCTGCAATACCTAAACCCGGAGCGAGATACGCATTCGCTCCAATCCGTTTATCTAGCTTCAAAGCCGGAACAATTTCAGCCCAATTAGCACCAATTTTTTCACAAATTTCACTCAACATATTAGCGACACTAATGCTTGCAACTAAACAACAATTAATAGAAATCTTTGATAATTCAGCGCTCTCATAGCGCATTGGCAGAATAGGACACTCAAATGCTGCCAGCAAAGAGCCGTATCTCGAATCAATCGATATCGCAGGATCCGCACAACCAATAATAAAACGCTCAGGGTATAAAGCGCGCTCGATGGCTCTTCCAAAAATCAATGTTTCTACTTGATAATATACTCGTTCTAGCGGGAGCTCAGTTTTTAGTGCACGCGTAAAGCCAGGCGGGACCTGGCATAAAACCACCAACAACGCATTAGGATTTAAATGAGCTAATACTTGTTTAATCAGTGCATAAATAGACGCTAAATCACTCACTCCTCTATCATTCGTAGGTACATCGGATGCAATATAGACCACATCGCATTGACCGAGCATTGCAGCATCATCACTGAATTCAATTTTTTCTGTTAAGCAATGTTTCGTAAGTAGCTCAGGTAGAGTAGGCTCTACAATGGGCAAACATTGTTTTTTAAAATTCTCAATCAGCGTCTTGTCCATATCAAAACAAACGACATGAAATCCGCGCTCTGCTGTTGCTACAGCAGAATTAATACCAAGATGCGACATCCCGGCAAACCCTATTGTAGGTTGATACATAATTTTTTTTCCCCAATCATCTCTTCGCTTAATTTTCGCAGCACGCTATTCAACCAAATATCAACAGACAAATCTGTTTTTACACCATTTACACATAATGATTTAAAGTGAGCATACTCCAACGCCCAAGTCGGATCGGGCTGCGCCAAAGTGACGACATCTTCTTTCGGTATACCACTTGGAAGCTCACGCATTCTATAAGTAAATTGACTAGGTCCCCATTTACATAATGAAGAAATATGAGCAGAACCCTTTTCAGCGAAAATATCACAAGTAAAATGATTTCGCCAAGAAAGCAAGGTCATCTCCATTTCAAGTTTTGGATTAGTATCTTGATTATGGAATACAACATGATCTGGGGAGCGATTTTCAAAACAATGACTCGAGACAATGGAAAAAAATTCCGATTGAATGCCAAACCAAAAATGCACAATATCCAACAAATGCGAACCCAAATCAGGCAACACGCCCGCTCCTTGATCACGCCAATCAGAATCACGAACCAATCGTGCTGTTCCGTTTCCATAGAACATGCGACAGCGATAAATTTCACCCAAAGCATGGCTAGCTAAAAGATCGTGCATACGTATAAAATGCGGTTCAAATCGATGGTTATAAGCGGTATACAGTATAAGATTTTTAGCGCGCGCCAACGATTGCAACGATTCAATCGATTTATCTTCTGCGGCCCACAATGGCTTTTCAACTAACACATGTTTTCCATTACTCAATAAGTAATGAATAAGCTCTATTTTTGGTTCATCAGGAACACAAAGCAAAGCAGCATCAAAATTTTTAAGCGGCACATCCTGTATAGAATGATAATCAGCATTAACGTTAACGGGGTCTACAGATAAAACATAATCTGTACCGGCAAATTGACGGCGCTTATGGCCTTGTACCCCTAAGCCAACGACAATGATTCGCATACATTTTTGTTCTTCGTTTTGTCCCACTCATAACAACTTTGTTTTTCTACAGCGTTAATTTTTGCCAACACGCGCTCAGGAGTGATAGGAATATTGCCATCACATTCACATTCGCAAGCTGCCGCAATTGATCCTAAAATAGTCGCTATTACATTCGAGTCTGAAGCCAATATGGCAAGTGTCGCATAAGCCAGCAACGCATCTCCTGCTCCCACAGCATCTATCGCTCGATCTACGAAACTATCAACAACAAAAAATGAATCTAAATCTTCATGTCGATTATGTTGGCAAGTAATCACACCTCTATCACCTAACTTCAGAATGAGTGTCTTGCAATGCGTTTTATCATACAAATTAGCAGCGAGCGGTCGAATACCAGAATCCTGATCAGCTAACGCAAAACGCGCTTCTCGTTCATTAGGTGTCACTAAGTCGAAATTCTGAAATTCGGTAATATTTCCCCAACGACTTGCGACTTGACTGTCTGCAACACGATATACGCCGTCTGGAATGGCGGAAGATAATTCAGGAATGGTACGACGATTAAAAATGCCATGACGCAGATCACTAAAGATCACAACATCGGTGGGTGTATTTCTTATCAATTGTGAGAGTTCTTGCAAAATATGATCTGAAATAGAGCTATTATCCAACGTATCTATTTTTAATAAGCGATAATTTGCCGCCACAATTGCATTTTTATGCGTAGTAGGTCTGGTTGTATCGATAATAGGTCTACAATCTACGCCGGATTCTTTTAACCCTTTTAAAACAAAATCTTTGAATTTATCCTGCCCCAATACAGTTGAAAATACAACTTGAGCGCCTGCTGCTCGCAAATGTTGGGCCACAATCCCAGCGCCGCCAATAAAATCTCTACGTTCTTCAAATCGCACACTCATCGTAGGCGTTTTGGTGTATCCGCCAATCATAGTGGTTTGCGTATAACTATCAACAATAGTATCCCCGACAACGTGTACTCGGAATTTTGAAAATTTAGACAACGTTTCTCGTAGTTCTTGAAAAGTAACACCTTGATCTGTCATGAGCGCTAACAATTTCTCTAATCGTAATTGAGGAGGCGCGAGATTAATCAAACTTGATGAAGAATATACGATATCGCCTGACGTAAAAATAATCTCTCCGCCATAAGAAGAAACTAGATCTGCTTCTTCAGACGTTTTTTGCGGCATACCGTCCGATACATACTCATAGCCTTTTGCAAAATAATCGGGCTTAAAAACAGCAATATTCTGCAATGGGGTTGGATTAGTATCAATCAAAACATAATCAACCATCTCAAATGCGGCCAAATTCGCTGCACGTAAATTTTGTGGCACATGCGGACGATCATAGCCCTTATAGATATGTTTATCGGCAGTAATACTAACTACCAAGGTGTCTGCCTTGCTTTTAGCAAACAAGAGATGGCGCATATGTCCTGGATGTACCACATCAAACACGCCATGACACATAATAACTTTTTTCTCGCGCGGAAAAAGACCGACTTCGCGTGTTAACTCATCAATTGTCTTTATTTTATGACGGTATTGGCTGAAAATATCAATCATAATACACATTCCTTGTTGTCTAAATAATTAAATCGAGTCTGCATTGCATCTGCAGATCCCATAGCCGATCAAACCTGTGCTCCAGTGAAAATTACGATATGTTTTGCGATCATACCGTTTCGCGTACTTGTAACTGACGGACATTGTAATACCAAGCATTACTAAAACTATCAGGCAATTTTTTTGCCTTAAACGCATAACATAAATCACGAACCGCGTCTTCAACTGAGCGCTTAGCCACAAAACCTAAGATGCGTTTAATTTTTTCTGAGCTAATATGATAAGAACGATTATCATTCGATTCAGTAATATTGATGCCAAGCGGCAGTTTTTCTGGGTATTCTTCTGCAATAACTTTTTTTACCATATGCGCTATCTCTAATATGGTAAAATTTTGATATCCCACATTAAAAATCTCGCCTTGTATTTTTTCTGAAGGCGCTATCAGAAGCATTGCATAAAGATCACACATATCTTCAATATGCAAATTAGGACGTTTTTGAGAACCGCCAAATACAGTAATACAATCTTTGTTCACCCCATGATTTGTTAAAATATTAACGGATAGATCTAAACGCATTCTCGGACTATAGCCACAAATCGTAGCGGGCCGAATAACAACACAAACAAAATCAGGAGACAGATGCTTAAAAAGTAATGGCTCACACAATCCTTTGTACTTGTTGTAAAGCGTTAAAGGTACCAATGGCGTTTCTTCGGTTACTTGAGGTGCATCGGAAACGCCATATACCGAGCTTGACGAACAATACACAAAACGCTTAACGCCTGCCGCTTTAGATGCAACAACAAGTGGCTCAAAACAATCGTAGTTAACTGTTTTGGAGAGATTTTCATCTAATTCAAAGCTAGGATCATTTGAAATGCACGCTAAATGCAAAACAATATCTATCCCTTTCACAGATTTTTCAAACAAAGCGATATCTCGAATATCGCCCTGAATAACATGTAAATTAGGATGAGAAAGAGGCAATGTTTCTTTGCCAAAATACAAAATATCATACACAGTGACATAGTACCCACTACTCAGCAGTTTAGGCACCAGCCTGTTGCCAACATAACCGGCACCACCAGTAATTAAAATATTTTTCAAAACAATATCTCCCGTTATCATAACAATTCCCGCTAATTATTAATCAGCTACAGCAGGAATAGTTAATGAAAATTCAGCTTTAACAGCATCCTCATAAAACATTTTGACGGTTTCAAGCGAAAATTCATTTAGATCTTTACCAACAAAACTTAATTTTTTCAAAATATCATGTGTGACGGTGATAATATGACAACCGATTGCATCACCCTGAAAAATATTCAACAACTCACGCGGACTAGCCCATATCAATTCTTGTTGCGGATAAGGACGCATCAACTGTAATGCTTCACACATAAGAGGAACTGGATCGCGGCCTGTATCTGCAATGCGTCCGGCAAATACAGAAATACAAGCAGCTGGTCCATCTGCAAGTGCTGCGCTCACATGACGCACTTGATCTAAAGTCATTAAAGCAGTCACATTCTGCTTCACACCTCTAATAGCTAATTTTTGAATTAAATCAAATGAAGGCACGCCTGCTGTATTAGTAACAGGAATTTTAACATAGACATTTTGCCCCCAATGCGAGATCTGCAAAGCTTGTTGATACATTTCGTTAAAATCGTCTGAAAAAACTTCAAAGGAGATCGGTCTGTCTTTAATCGTTTTTAAAATATCCAAAGCAAAAGCTCGATAATCATTTATACCGGCTTTCCTCATCAAGGTTGGATTAGTCGTAAATCCTTGAATCAAGTCATTGCGGGACATCTCGAGCATGCCTATTTTATCTGCGCCATCAGCAAATATTTTAATTTTTAATTGAGCAATAGACCGCATCCTTCCTCCCTGTATTGAATCACTAAAATGTCCTGTCCTAGTACAGGCTTAACGCACTAATTCCCATTTAGTTTGAGCGGTTTTTAATTTAGGATGAGAGACCAATAAGTGCCATATAACTGCCTGAAATGCTTCAGCATGTGGCGTTGTGTGTGTCGGGTTAATAGTAGGAATTAAAATACAAGCATCAGCAACTTGGGCGGTATATCCGCCATCACGACCCACGATCCCTATAATTTTTGTACCAATTTGCTTAGCATACTGCAACGCAGCAACAAGATTAGGGCTAACATTTTTTTCTAAATTACCACCACCTACGGATAAAACAAACACCAAATCGTTTGTATTCAACCGGCTCACTGCCAACCATTCAGAAAATATGGTCGACCATCCTTCATCGTTCGTGCGTGCTGTTAATTCAGATACGTTATCAGTAGGCGCATACGCTTCAATACCAACAATTTTACGGAAATCATTGACGGCATGCGAAGCATTTGCCGCGCTGCCGCCCACTCCCAAAATAAACAATCGCCCCATATGAGCACGTGTATTAACTATCAAATTAATAACATTATCGATCGCTGCTGTATCAAGTTGACTGAGAATATTATTTGCTTCTAATAAAAACTGTTTAATAAAATCCATTGCTAACTCTATAATTTATACTTCCAGTAAAAATACTAAACAAAAACATCAAGCTCCAATGTTATCTGCAACGAGAAAAAAGATCAATGGGTCAATTCGCACCTGTATGACGAGCTTGATTTTTCACTGCCTTACTGAAATACTCCAAAGTGCAAAATAAAACTTGAAACGAAAGGATGCTTTTCGTGAATTTCTCTATTCCTTATACCAACCTTAGCAGTCAAGCGGCCGAAATTAAAACGGCGCTTCTACAAGCCGTAGAATATGTCTTAGACAGCGGACATTATATTTTGGGGCCGCATGTCTCTCAATTCGAAAAAGAATTTGCATCTTATTGTCAGGCAACGCACAGTATTGGTGTCGCAAACGGAACCTCAGCCCTTTATCTTGTATTAAAGGCCCTAGGCATTAAAGAAGGCGACACAGTCATCACTGCGCCTAATTCATTTATTGCTTCTGCTGCTGCCATTGCGCTCACTGGTGCAAAGCCAGTATTTGTCGACATCTGCAAAGACATGAACATGGATCCGTCCAAACTTGAAGAAGCGATTACGTCTAGCACAAAAGTTATTATCCCAGTCCATTTCACAGGCCGCCCCGCTCGCATGCCAGAGATTCTTGCAATCGCTAAAAAACATCATCTATTTGTTTTAGAAGATGCCGCGCAAGCAGTCGGTGCCAAACTAAACGAAAAACGTGTAGGCGGATGGGGTGATGCTGCAAGTTTTAGTTTTCATCCCCTAAAAAATCTTTTTGCTTATGGCGATGCGGGCATGATAACAACGCAGCACAATGATCTGTACAATATACTTCTACGTACGAGAAATCACGGCCTAAAAAATCGCAATGATTGCGAGTCATTTAGTTTTAATGAAAGACTAGATGAGCTTCACGCTGCCATGTTGTTAGTACAATTAAAACATCTAGAAAAATGGACTGAAAAACGACGTAAACTTGCGTTTCGTTATAATACCCATCTACAGTCTTATGTCGACACTCCCGAAGAAGGACCAGGCGAGTACCATGTGTATCAAACATACATGATTCAAGCAGATCATCGAGATAGGCTCATGAAATATCTAAACGATGCGGGAGTAGAGGCCATTATTCATTATCCAACCCCTATTCATCTGCAGACCGCAGCGAATTATTTACAGTATCGCAAAGAAGACTTTCCAGAAACCCTCAACATCACTTCTCGGATTTTAAGTTTGCCCTTGCACCCGTCCATGACGTTTGAACAACAAGACCACGTCATCGCATTAATAAGACAGTTTTATGGATAAACAAAAAAAATGAGAGTCCACTACAATTATTTAGGCGATCAATTTGCCAGCTTCAATGAATATCTGCCTGATCTGCAAGCATTAGTCGCATCAGGCGAATTCACGCTTGGCCCCTATGTTGATAAATTTGAGAAAAAATTTGCCGACTATATCGGTGTAAAGCATGTCATCAGCACAAATAATGGCACAGATGCATTAATTCTTTCACTCAAAGCAGTCAACACAAAACCGGGCGATGAGGTTATAACGGTTGCCAACACGTTCATTGCAACCGCAGGCGCTATCGTTGCTGTGGGAGCCAAACCTGTTTTTGTTGATTGTGATAATCGCTTTTCAATTGCCGTCAATCAAATTGAAAATGCCATTACACCTAAAACTAAAGCGATTATTCCTGTGCATTGGGCTGGATGTCCCGCTGATATCTGCGGGGTTCTATCAATCGCAAACAAACATAATATTCCTGTTATTGAAGATGCCTGCCCAGCTGTTGGCGCACAAGTTAATGGTCAATTCGTCGGCAGTTTTGGCAAGGTCAATGCCTTTAGCATGCATCCTTTAAAACCTTTGAATGTAATGGGTGATGGCGGAATGATTGCGACTAATGATGACGAAATCGCAAACTGGTTAAAACTATATCGCAATCATGGTCTCTCTGATCGCAACCATGTAACGCTTTGGGGGGTCAACGCACGTCTACAACCATTTCAGGCAGTCATTGGCACTAAGCTAATTGATCAAATGGAATCATTAATTCAAATTAGAAATCAATTTGCGCGTCAATTAGACAAAGGCTTAGCCGATCTACCTCAGTTTGTTTCGATTCCAGAACGTCCGGCAGAAATGCGTGAAGTCTATCAGCTTTACTTAATTACAGTAAAAAAGAGAAATGAATTGGTGGTATATCTAAATCAGGTTGGTATTGAAGCAAAAATTCACTACCCAATTCCATTGCATCTCCAAAACGCAGCAACACAATTTGGCTACAAAAAAGGGGACTTCCCAATTGCCGAGCAACAAGCAAACGATATCCTCACCTTACCCAACCATCAATATCTGACATCCGCGCATATTGATTACATGATTGACCAAATTCATACATTCTATAAAAGAGACTCATAATGAAATCAGCTGTTGATCAAAAAACTGTAGATCGGCTTTACGCCACAGCTTTGAAAATACGTATGGTGGAAGAAACAATTGCATTGCATTATCCGAAAGGTGAAATGAAAACACCTATCCACCTCTGTACTGGCCAAGAAGCAAATCCAGCGGGAGTCTGTGCAGCTTTAACGGATAAAGATATGGTCTTTGCGTACTACCGCTCTCATGGATGGTATTTAGCAAAAGGCGGCCATCTAGGTCGCATGATGGGTGAAATTTTTTGTAAAAGTACGGGCTGTAGCGGCGGTTACGGCGGTTCCATGCACCTAATCGATCTAGAACGAGGATTTGCCGGAACAACAGCATTAGTAGCAGCTGCCCAACCGCATGCTGTAGGAGCCGCATTCACTTTTAAATCACGCAAACAAAATCGAGTTGCAGTTTCGTGCTTCGGTGATGGCGCAACCGAAGAAGGCATTTTCCAAGAGTCGCTCATGTTTGCAACACTGCGCAAACTACCAGTCATCTTTATTTGCGAAAATAATGGCCTAGCGACGAATACTTGGGTTAAAGATCGTCAGCCAGCATTCCCGATTTATAAACGTGCAGAAGGGTTTGGCGTACATTCTGTTGTGGTGGACGGAAACGATGCCGTGCAGGTTTATCAGGCAACGCAAGAGGCTATCGTGCGCGCAAAGCAAGGCGACGGTCCATCCTTTATTGAGTGTATGACGTACCGCATGCTCGAACATTGCGGCCCAAATAATGATTTTGGATTAGGATTTCGCTCAGAACAAGATGCGGTCTCTTGGAAACAAAAAGATCCCATTCAGCACCTAGAAAAACAAGTTAGCGTCGATCTTCAAGAACAACTACGCAACACATATCAAATCGAAATCGATCTTGCGATGGACGAAGCGCGTAAAGCACCATTTCCCACTCAGTTACTACCGGAGAGATTACAATGCCCGTAATGAAATTTTCCGAAGCTATTCGAGATGCTTACCTTCAAACAATGCGAGCAAACTCGGAAGTTTATCTAATTGGCGTTGGGATCATCGATCCAAAAGCTGTTTTTGGCTCAGTTGAAGGCTTGCTAAAAGAGTTTGGTGAAGATCGCGTCGTGGAAGGACCTCTAGCTGAACAAATGCTAACAGGTTTTGCATTCGCATCAGCAACACTAGGAATGAGACCCGTTCTAATCCACCATCGTGTAGATTTTTTACCGCTCACTATGGATCAAATAGTCAATCATTGTGCCAAATGGTCCTACATGTTCGGCGGACAACAAACAGTCCCGATGGTCATCCGAGGCATCGTGGGGAGAGGCTGGGGTAATGGTCCCCAACACACTCAAAGTCTACATGGGCTCATGGCTAATATCCCAGGATTAAAAGTAGTCGTTCCATCAAATGCCGCGGATGCCAAAGGATTGATGATCGCCGCCATCCTAGACAATGATCCTGTTATTTATATCGATCATCGCTGGTTACATGGCGATAGTTGTGAAGTGCCCGAAGGATTGTACCAAATTCAACTTGGTAAGGCCAACATACTGCGTGAGGGCGTTGACTTAACACTAGTCGCGATTGGTCCCATGGTTCAAGAAGCACTGATCGCTGCAAAACAAGCTGCTGAGTCTGGATGCTCAATCGAAGTCATTGATCTACGCACAATTCGCCCCTTAGATTTTGAAACAATCATTGCATCAGTCAAAAAGACTGGCCACCTCATTATAGCAGATTCTGATTGGCCGCATTTTGGGGTCGCCTCTGCTCTCATTAGCCAAATCTCTCAAAAAGCATTCGGCGCTCTAAAAAAAGCACCTATTTCGATAACCTGGCCAGATCATCCCGTGCCAGCAAGTTATGCATTAGATGCAAAATATTATCCAATGGCAAAACAAATTACTGAAGCAATCTCTAAATTGCTATCAAATATCTTGTACGAAAATATAAGCGAGCAAACCAGTAAATCGCATGCGGGTGTTCACGCAGGACCTTTTTAAATAACATCTTAGATAAAATGAATTATTTTGATCATGAAAAACTTGAGCTAAGAAAAGACGCAAACGGGCGCGTTCACGATTGGGTCACTGGTAACCGCTGAATAGTTATGAATAAATTGACTCACCTTACGCACTGTCATCACACAGCAAACTTAACGCCTTGTGCAAAAGTCAGTGTTTGTCCCCAATAAACAGTGTTCGTTTGTCGACGCATGTAAGCTTTCCATGCATCAGAGCCTGCTTCCCTGCCACCTCCCGTGCTTTTCTCGCCACCAAAAGCGCCGCCTATCTCTGCGCCCGATGTACCAATATTAATATTAGCGATGCCACAGTCGCTACCACGCGCTGAAAGAAACCATTCTGCATGAGCGAGATCATTCGTAAATAAAGCGGATGACAAACCATAACAAGACGCATTGTGTAATAAAATAGCCTCTTCAAATGTTTGATAAGTCATGATATACAGAATCGGTGCAAATGTTTCTTGTTGTACACAATCGCAATCATGATTGATCTTGATGAGGGTTGGCTCAACGAAATAACCAGGGTGCTTCAATGCCTTTCCGCCCGATAAAATTTTTCCGCCAGACTGTTTAGCGATAACAATCGTTTTTTCAAATGCCGCAACAGCAGACTTATCAATCAAAGGGCCCACTAAATTTTTCTTGTTAAGAGGATCGCCTATTTTAATTTGTTTATAAATAGGTATCAGTTTATCTATGCATTTTTCATAATCTGATTCATGCACAAATAAACGACGCAAGGTTGTACAACGTTGTCCTGCGGTACCCATTGCGCTAAATGCAACCGCCGACAGCACGCGAGATAAATCAGTGCCTTTATCAATAATTGCACCGTTATTGCCACTCAGCTCAAGAATCGATTTTCCTAAACGCTTTGCAACCAACTCATTGACAATACGCCCTGCCTCAGTGGATCCTGTAAATGAAAGCAAGGCAATACGATTATCGGATGCCATGTTTTTTACAAGCTCTGTCTCATCTGAGACCAGCAACGAAAAAATCCCTCGATAGCCAAATTGATGGCAAACGCGATTGCAAATATGCTGTACTGCAATCGCAGCGAGCGATGTTTTAGGGGAAGGCTTCCATATCACGGTATTCCCACACACCGCTGCAATCAATGCATTCCATGCCCAAACAGCTACCGGAAAATTAAATGCTGTGACAACACTCACAATACCAAGCGGATGCCACACCTCGCACAGTCGATGATCGATACGTTCTGAAGGCATCGTTTTTCCATACAACATGCGCGAGAGCCCTACTGCAAAATCCGCCATATCTATCATTTCTTGCACTTCACCCACGCCTTCTTGTATAGACTTTCCCATTTCGAGCGAAACGAGTCTACCTAACGCACGTTTGTATTGACGTAATGCCATACCAATGGCATGGATCACTTCGCCACGTTTTGGTGCAGGCACATCACGCCATTTCACAAAAGCAACGCGCGCTTCTTTAATGGCATATTCATAATCAACTTGATTGATTTTATAGATCGCTGCAATGGGCTGACCAGTCGATGGATTATATGAAATAATCTCTCCCGATTTTTTTGTTTTTGACCACCAATGCATACCTGTACTTGCGCCAGCATTTTTTTTAGAAAGATTAAGCGATTTTAGTAATGCGGCTGTCATACGTTCACCTTTTAGCTCACCTGACGCGCTGTCATGCCTCCAGTGAGCTTTTAAGAAAAATACTTCCCAAATCTGTTCTTCACGATGTCATCGTATAAAAATGCTTGATGATGGATGAAACCACGATATTTTTTAGCATCTGCAAAAACCAGATCAATCACCGTGCAGATTTCTGATGCTGTAGAAAGCTGTATCGCAGACCAAACCAAGCCATCCATTGTCTCTGCGTAAAATTTATTAACTCTATTTTCTTCCACAAATTGCTGATGGCGCATCCCGTTCACGGAAACATAAACAACGACAACATCTTGCTCTGTCTCAGGAACCGCTCTCATCAAGATACGTTTTAATGTATCGCGATCCTCATTTAGCTTTAAATCAAACATCAGGAATTTCATTTTCTGGCAGTGGCCTGGATAGCGAATTGTTTTATAATTTAAATGCTGCACTTTACCCTGACAAGATTCAATTAAATCGCCCACTCCACCTGATGTATTAAATGTCTCGTAAGTCAGTCCATCTATTTCCAGCAACTCACAATCTTCAAGGGGTGGGGCCGTTGTCAACGCACCTTCTTTGAGTACCTGACAAGGATTACCATACTCATTAATTAAACCATCCACTGACCAAGTAAAAGCATATTGCAATGCGTTGCTGATTGTCACAGGCAATGCGCCCACACGCACTTTCACTTCATTGATCGATGCAAAATCTCGCATCATGTGTCGAGCGAGCACGCCAATCCATCCTGGCGCAAGTCCGCACTGTGACACAAAAGCAGTCTCTGCATTGCTAGATAATACTTTTATTTGTCGCGTGGTTTCAATATCTTCAGTGAGATCAAAATAATGCGTGCCTGTGCGCAATGCAACATGGGCAATATGCGTATTGTGATAATACGGCAGCGAAGAAACGAGCGCCTGAATAGCATGTTGTTTGATAAAATCAAGCAGGGTTGTTTCATCGGTCGCATCCAGTGTCACAAACTGAAAAGAGGCATGAGAGCGCATCAACACAAGATGTGTTTCTGTTTGTTTAATATCTGCAAGATAGACACGATAGTCGTTTGTGCGTGCTAACAAAAATGCAATGAGTGTTCCAATTTTACCAGCTCCGACCACTAGAATAGTGTGCACAATATCTTCCTTTCATGGTTCATATCTAATTTCTATACTGCTATTACTTGAAGTGCAATGGGTATATACCCATTGCACTCACTTGGGTGGACTCAACTGAGGGCGATTCAAATAAGCGGCGGATGCATCCTGAAAGGCTGATGCGGTTGATTGCATATTCACCCCCAAACAGGCTTCAAGTGTGCTTGTAACGGTACCAAGAATAGAGTCGAAATTTTTCGATGTAGCGGCCTTCAATCCCAATGAGTCTCCAAATACACTCTCTACTTTATTCGTCGTATCAATCGGCGCAGACCCATTATTTGGATTAAAATCAGTCATGCCGAGACCATTCCCTACAAAATATTGGATAACAATAGCGATACTGCCTGTTTGAGAAGAAGTCATCAGACCTAATAAATTATGGTAGGGATCATCTTTTTTCTGTGGCGTGTCACGCAAGGCTTCAAGAGCGTTTTTGTTCTCTCCCGACGAGGGTTTCATTGTGAGCAGTGCAGCACTTTGCTCAATCATCACATCATGTATTCGCTTTAATTGATCGGGCTTTAGGAGAAGCGTTAATTTATTGGGATCTAATATCAATGCCTGCATCAGCTGATCTACCATCTTCGGATCTTGTTTGAAAAGCGATGTTTCCTTCAGTGCAGTTAATAACATGCCCATCTCTGCCTGCAACGCCTTATTTTTTTCAGGTGACATCCCAGCGCAATCTAGTTGTAATTTCACTTGCAATGTAACGGTGAGGACAACTGTTAGTTGTTTAACAAAAGCAGGTGTTTGCATCATGCTGGGAGAAATTTGCTGAGGACGTAACACTGCCTTCATCAAGGGTATAATTTCATCTTTTTTTGCTTGAATAATCGGTTTAAGCGCTGGTTGCTGCTGGCAAATCACATCGAGAAAACGATTAATGATTTCGTGTAATTGCGCGTCTTTTAATGGTTGCTGTGCAGAATTCATAGGCCTTTCCTTCGTCCTAATAGCAAGATCAAGATACATCCCATCAAACTCAGAGTATTATACCAGAATCATGCAAAACACTAAAAAAATATTGCGCATAGCACTACCTACGCCTCTCAACCGGTTATTTGAATATGTATTGCCCGAGGCAATCGATCCCCGTACGTTACAGCAAGGTCTGCGTGTACGCGTCCCTTTCCAATCGCGAACCTTAATCGGATGGTTAATCGAAATAACAGATCACGCAACCATTGCAGTGCACAAATTAAAACCAATATTGGAAGTCATTGATCAAACACCGCTTTTACCGAATGATCTATATCAACTTTGTCTGTGGGCAGCAGATTACTATCACAGCCCCTTAGGTGAAGTATTAACACAAGCCCTGCCGGAGGTGCTGAGAAAGGGGAAAGCCACCCAATCAAAGCTTCTCTCACCGCCCCTCGTTGAGGAGGGGGGCGGTGAGAAAGGGCGTTTTAATCTGAACGCCATGCAGCTAAAAGCAGCGCAGGCAATTCTAAAGGCACAATCCTTTCGTGTCTTCTTGCTAGATGGCGTAACGGGTAGTGGCAAAACAGCTGTTTACATCCATGTGATTCAACAAATCATCGCGGAAGGCAAGCAAGCACTCATTCTAGTACCTGAAATCAGCTTAACCCCCCAAATCATTGAGCGATTCCAGACACACTTTCAGGTACCGATTAACATGCTGCATTCTGGCTTGCCACCACGCGAACGTTTTTTAGCATGGCAAGCTGCACGATCAGGCATGGCGCGTATCGTCATTGGCACGCGCTCTGCCATTTTTGCACCTTTTAACAATCTAGGACTCATTGTCGTTGATGAAGAACATGATGCCTCTTTTAAGCAACAAGATCGATTTCGTTATCACGCACGCGATCTTGCCATTGTGCGCGGCAAGATAAATCAAGCACCTGTTATTCTAGGATCTGCCACGCCTTCGCTTGAGTCATTACATAATGCTAATCGAGATCGTTATACCTATCTTGCATTACCCGAGCGTGCCGGTCTTGCTGTCATGCCAAGCTATCAAGTCGTAGATCTTCGTCAAGGGATCCCCAAAGAAGGCCTATCGCAAAACTTACTTCTGAGTATGCGAACACATCTCGCCAATCAGAATCAGGTCATGTTATTTTTAAATCGTCGTGGTTTTGCACCGGTACTTTACTGCACTAGCTGTGGATGGATTGCAGAATGCAAACACTGCGACAGTCGTTTGGTTTACCACCAAAAATCAGCCTGTTTACAATGTCATTATTGCAACAATAAACGTGCTATTCCGACACAGTGTGAAAAATGCCATCAAGAAACTTTACTGCCCCTTGGCTTGGGTACAGAACGACTAGAAAAAACATTAGCAAAACATTTTCCGGACGTGCCGATTATTCGCGTCGATCGAGATAACACAAAACGTCGTGGCGCAACAGAAACGCTCATCACAGCTGCTCATCAATGCAAAACAGCTATCTTGCTGGGAACACAAATGCTTGCAAAAGGCCATCATTTTCCAAACGTCACATTGGTCGGTATTATTGATGCAGATAGTGGACTCTTTAGTGCTGATTTTAGAGCAACTGAACAGATGGGCCAATTAATCGTACAAGTTGCAGGACGCGCTGGACGAGAAGAAAAAAAAGGCACTGTGATTATTCAAACGCGTTACCCAGAACACATACTCTTACAAACACTGATTCAGCATGGTTATACACTGTTTACAAAACATTTGCTAACCGAGCGAGCCGCGGCAACACACCCACCCTTTTCATTTACAGCACTCATTCGCGCAGAAGCACGCACAGCTGACATTGCAGATGCCTTTTTAGAAGCAGTCAAACAATTAAAGATGTTAGATGCAACACAGATCACGTTACTCGGTCCTGTGAGTGCACTGCTTGCAAAACGCAGAGGCATGTATTGTCAGCAGCTATTGGTGCGCGCAAACCATCGCCAAACGATGCAACAATTTCTAAAAGGTATTCGAAAACAAATCGATGATATCGCACGCGATCATGCCATTCGATGGGTGATCGATGTCGATCCTGTGGCGATGTAACATCGATCGCATCAAAAAAATATTCAAATTACTGCAGTATCGCCTTAAAATCCAACGCCAGTCGGCGCAAATCTAAGCGATTTAAGAATAATGAATACACCATCCAAGCGCTGAGTGCTGCGAGATCTGAGAATTGTGTCGGCATATATCTGGGAGGAATCAAAATTTTCTCTTCTAATAAATCGTGCAGAATATGCAAATCTTCTAATGTTGTTTTGCCAACAAATAATAATGGGATGCGACTCACTAAACCGCGCTGAACCGCAAGACGCATATAGTTATAAATTAAAATAAACCCTTTGCTATAAGATAAATCTTTTGTAAATGGCCCGCCAACAGGCGTGCTACCACGAAAAACGCGCACAGATGATTGATAGCAGTCTTCTTCATTGAGACCTTGATTGCGATAAAACTGAAACACATCAAAAAAATTTGCACCCTCTTCTGCCATGTTTACCGTGCTAATACGATTCGTCAAACGTTTGACTCGCTCCGGATAAGACGAAAAAGTAAATAATTCAGTAATAATCGCAAGTCCTTCTTGCGTCACAGTAGAGGAAGGCGCGCCCTTACTTAAGAAAGTACAAACGGGCTGCGCCATACCATTTAAAGTCGTTGCAAGGTGCACCCAGCCCTCATGCACTTCAAGCGCACGAATTTCACGTAAACTGAATTTCAACCCTTCTCGTATTTTAATTTTATCCGCACCTGCCGCAGCATCTGCAATAATACCATCGCTTAGTTCAACGCGAATGTTGTCATGCTCTGCAAAGTAACCACTCAATCGCTCGCCTAACATCGCAACGACTGCTTTGCTTGTATGTGTTTCCTCATCTGCTTCGGTAAATACCTGATCTTTAATATTTGCCAAAGCATCACTAATGAGCGTTGCTAGATCTTTTAAGGTCGGCGCACCAATATGAAAGGCATCTTCAGAACTGCCATATAAATCTTGAGAAATTTCGGTAAATCTAGAGGTGCCGCGTGCCATCAACATATCAACGACACGTATATATTCATTACACATACGTTGCATAATACTGCCAACGCCACTATATTGGCCCAGCTTACGACGAATTAAACGATCTATCTCGTAGAATTCTTCTTTCTTTTGTTCTGGATCAAAAGACAACGGATTATTTTTTAAATAAAATTCTCGATCGATAGTCGGCAATTTTTTACATTTGTTTTCAAAAAAATAGGCGGCAACCTGCGGCCCCCATTTAAGTGCGTCTAAAATACGAATCGGCTTCTGAGCACGCACAATCAGCTCAGAAAGCTCATGAATCGTCTGTTGATATTCGCCTATTAGGGTACCATTCGTTCTCATATCTCTCTGATTTTAACACACATCTATCTTTTCCACCTCAAGCATAACGAAAACAAAATCATCTGTTAAATAAAAATCTAAATAAATTATATTGTATCTTATAAGAACAAATTCCAAACATCGCCACAGCAATTCCCGCTAACTAGTTAGCGGGAATTGCTGACATCGCCATAATGATTTTGTAACAAACTAAGTGCAACGATCGTTGCCGTTTCTGTACGTAAAGTACGAGGGCCCAAAGACAGGGGCATGAAGTTTTTTTGTAGCGCTGCGGTTGTTTCAGCTTCGCTCAATCCACCCTCTGATCCAATCAGCACAGCCACCGAGGTAGCGGATGCTTTACTTTTCACAGAAATAGGCTGGCTCTTCTTAAAAGACAAAATAAAGCCTAGATCAACCTGAATCGTTTCCAAGAAAGCTGAAAGTGAGATCGGCACATGCAATAGCGGTATACGATTCCTGCCCGATTGCTCGCAGGCACTCGTCACAACAGACTGCCAATGCTGCAAACGTTTCTCCCCTATTTGATCTTTCGGCCATTTATGCGAATGCGCCGTAATCAATGGATAAATATGGGCAACGCCCAATTCAACTGATTTTTGCAGTATAAAATCCATTTTGTCGCCACGCGCAATGCCTTGCGCCAAAATAAGATCAAGCGGAGATTCTCGGTCGCGCAGCAATGCTTCAGCAACCGCAACTGTCACGCCTTTTTTGTGAAGATGGATAATATTGGCAACATATTCATATCCATCCCCATTAAACAACACAATCTCGTCTCCAAGCGATTTGCGCAATACATGAGCAATATGATGACTAGCGCGATCATCCAGCAATACGGTAGTATTAGGCGTAAGCGTGCTTGATTGAAAACTACGCATAGATGACATGGGAAACTCCTATTAGATAGATACCGGTACAACATGAAAAAATTTTATATTCAAACGCATGGCTGTCAAATGAACGTTTATGATTCCACCAAAATGGCAGACGTTCTCATGGCCGCCCACCCGTTGGTTCAAACAGAGCATCCAGAGGAAGCCGATGTCATTCTGCTCAATACTTGCTCTATTCGTGAAAAAGCAAAGGAGCGGGTATTTTCTGATTTAGGACGCTTTCGTATCCTCAAAGAAAATAATCCAAACATGATTATAGGCGTTGGCGGCTGTGTTGCCAGCCAAGAAGGGGAAGCCATTCTTAAGCGTGCACCCTATGTTGATTTAGTTTTTGGTCCGCAGACTATCCATCGCTTAGGTGACATGCTTCGCGAAAGACAAACACATACAAAACCTGTCGTTGATATTCGTTTTCCTGAAATTGAAAAATTCGATCATTTACCTGAACCACGCGCTGATGGGGTCGCCGCTTTTGTTACGATTATGGAAGGATGCAGTAAATATTGTAGTTACTGTATTGTGCCTTACACTCGCGGAAAAGAAATCAGTCGTCCACTCGATGATGTGTTGGCAGAAGTTGCAAGCCTTGCAGCGCAAGGCGTCAAAGAAATCACACTACTAGGACAAAATGTAAATGATTATCGCGGCACAACCTACGATGGCAACATGGCGGATCTAGCAGCTTTAATCGAATATATCGCCACAATAGATGAGATCACACGCATCCGCTTTACAACTTCTCACCCCATTGCATTTAGAGAACGGCTGATAGAGGCTTATCGCACCATTCCTAAATTAGCTAATCACTTGCATCTGCCCGTGCAAAGTGGCTCTGATCGCGTATTGGCTGCCATGAAGCGCGGCTATACTACGATAGAATATAAATCAAAAATTAAAAAATTACGCAAAGTCAGGCCCGATATCAGCATTTCAAGCGATTTTATCGTTGGATTCCCTGGTGAAACAGATGAGGACTTTGAAGCAACTTTACGCCTCATCGATGATGTTTCATTCGATACCTCGTTTAGCTTTATTTATAGTCCACGCCCTGGCACACCCGCTCACTCATTAGAAGACCCTGTCTCAGCAGAGGTCAAAAAAGAGCGATTAGCCATCTTGCAAGAACGCCTCAACCATCACGCAGGTCGTGTGGGTGCAAACATGGTAGGCACCCTACAACCTATCTTAGTACATGGCCCCTCCACAAAAGATAAAAAACGCTTATTTGGCAGAACCGAAAACAACCGCGCCTTCACTTTCGATGGCAACCCAGCCCTCGCGGGTCAAATAGTATGGGTGCAAGTGACAAAAGCGCAGTCTTACTCGATAGAAGGAACGCTATGTCCTTCCCCTTTGGAGCGCACCACTGCCTGAAATAACCCAACCATCATGAAACATCATATCCTGATCCAAAAAGCCACCAAGCAATGCTTCATCCCTAAAGTCGCTCTGTTGCGTCAATGGGCAGACGCTGCTCTGCTCAGTCGCTCAGAACCTGCGGAAATCACCTTGCGCATTGTCAGCCTCGAAGAAATAACCATGCTAAATACACAATATCGACATAAACAAGGCCCAACCAATGTGTTATCCTTTCCATATGATGGGCCGCCTGAATTACAATTAAAGAGACGTCTTTTAGGTGATATTGTCATTTGTCCTGCCATCCTTGAAGAAGAGGCTGTTGCGCAACAAAAACCACTGCCTGCGCATTGGGCTCACATGGTGATACATGGCGTATTACATCTGCAAGGCTATGACCACCAAAATGACAAAGAAGCGAGTGCAATGGAAGCGCTTGAAACAAACATCATGCACCAACTAGGATTTAACAACCCGTATGAAGGAAAATAACCCAGTCATCCAACCTAAGCAAACATGGCTTTCAAAATTCCTTGCACGATTCATGCCCGTTCCGAAAGACGATGAGGCGCTCATTGTATTATTAAGACTCGCAAAATCACATCATATATTAAGCGCCGAAGCACTAAACACGATCGAGCGTATTTTGCAAGTCGCCAACATGCAAGTACGAGAAATCATGATTCCCAAATCGCAGATGATCGTCATCAACCAAGATGACACGCTAGCTACAAGCGTGCCTTGTATTGCAGAATCAGGTCACTCAAGATTCCCTGTGGTCAATCATGCAAATACTGAAGTCGTCGGCATTCTGCTTGCTAAAGATTTATTAAACGCGCTCTCATCCGGCGAATCGCTCGATCATTTTAAAATTACCAATATATTACGTGCGCCACTTTTCACACCTCAGAGCAAACGCCTTGATATTTTATTACGCGAGTTCCGTATCAA
>MGYE01000041.1 GCA_001801625.1 Gammaproteobacteria bacterium RIFCSPHIGHO2_12_FULL_42_10 | reverse complement strand
GGACTGTATTGCCGTGATCGCGCAATCGATGCAAAATTTTTAATAACTGCTCCACATCATAAAAATGCAGGCCGGTTGTGGGCTCATCTAGCACATAAAGCACACGCCCCGTGTCTCGACGCGATAACTCAGTCGCCAATTTAACACGCTGCGCCTCACCTCCTGATAAAGTCGTAGCACTCTGCCCGAGGGTCACATAAGACAACCCAACATCCAACAAAGTCTGCAATTTTCGTGCGGCGGCGGGAATGGCATCAAAGAATGATCGTGCCTCTTCCACCGTCATTTCGAGCACTTGGTGAATATTTTTTCCTTTATATAAAATCTCTAGCGTTTCTCGGTTGTATCGTTTTCCCTGGCAAATATCACAAGTCACATAAACATCGGCCAGAAAATGCATCTCGACTTTAACAACGCCTTCTCCCGAGCATGCTTCGCAACGTCCGCCTTCAACGTTAAAACTAAAGCGGCCCAGTTGATAACCGCGTGATCTTGCCTCAAGCGTTCCCGCAAAAAGCTCGCGAATATCAGAAAAAAGTCCTGTATACGTTGCAGGATTCGATCGCGGGGTGCGACCAATAGGGCTTTGATCCACCACAACAAGTTTATCTAGATACTCCAAGCCGGTGACTTCATCGCACCTTGCTACAGCAACACGCGTTGCTCCGTTTAATAAACGTGCCGCAGTAGGCGCCAGCGTATCGTTAATCAAGGTCGATTTGCCTGAGCCAGACACGCCCGTAATGCAAGTCATGAGTCCAACTGGTATCTCAACTGAGATATTTTTAAGATTATTACCGCAAGCACCACGGATCATAATCTGTTTCTCTGTATCGATCGGCTTTCTCGTAAGAGGTACAGCGATCGCCCGTTTTCCAGACAGATATTGTCCTGTTAAAGAATTGTTGTTCAATATTACATCAGATGGTTTACCTTGTGCAACAATATGCCCGCCATGTACCCCCGCACCTGGCCCTAAATCTAAAATATAATCTGCCTGCAACATGGCATCAAGATCATGCTCAACGACGATCACAGTGTTGCCTAAATTACGTAATTTTTTCAGTGTATTCAATAACTTTTCATTATCGCGCTGATGCAACCCAATGGAAGGCTCATCTAAAATATACATTACCCCCACCAAACCGGACCCAATTTGACTCGCCAAACGAATACGTTGCGCTTCACCACCCGATAAAGTCTCAGCACTTCTATCAAGACTCAAATACTCCAGTCCAACTTCTAATAAAAAATGCAAACGACTGACCAATTCTTTTACAATTTTCGCTGCAATTTCACCGCGCGCACCCAGAAGATGTAGGTCTTTAAAAAAGCGATGTGTCTCATCAATGGGCCATGAAGCCACTTCAGGTAAACTTTTCTCAGCCACAAATACATTACGAGCCATTTGATTTAAACGCGTGCCATGGCAGCCCTTACAAGAATGTTGCACAACGAGCTGCAATATTTTGAAATCAGGATCATAACCTGACTGCCATCCCAGCCCATCACAATGCTCACAACACCCCAGCGGACTGTTAAATGAAAATAATCTTGGCGATAATTCGGCAACGCTGTATCCGCATTGTGAACAAGCAAATTTGGCGGAAAAATGATGTGTCACCTGAGACGGGTCTTCCAATAACGCAAGTTCTGCAATGCCACCGGAGAGTCTCAGTGCCGTTTCAAATGATTCCGCTAGGCGATTTTGTAAATCTGAACGCACTTTAATGCGATCCACAACCACTTCAATAGTATGCTTTTTTCTCAAATCCAAAGCAGGTGCTTGATCTAAATCGATCAAATGACCATCGATTCTCGCGCGCAGAAAACCTTGCTCGCGCAAAGTTTGCAATAACTCTACATGTTCCCCTTTTCGCTCACGAATGATAGGTGACAGAATCATGACCCCCGTCCCCTCCGGCAGAACAAGCACTGTATCTACCATTTGGCTAATGGTTTGAGCGTGCAAGAGCGTATTATGCGTCGGACAGCGTGGTTCACCTACTTTTGCAAATAGTAGACGCAGATAATCATAAATCTCTGTAATCGTTCCTACCGTTGAACGTGGATTGTGAGAAGTAGCCTTTTGCTGAATTGCAATAGCAGGCGATAAACCTTCAATGTGATCAACATCGGGTTTTTCCATCATCGATAAAAATTGTCGTGCATAGGCAGAAAGCGATTCAACATAGCGACGCTCGCCTTCCGCATAGAGCGTATCGAAGGCAAGCGATGACTTGCCTGATCCAGAAAGACCCGTGATCACAACGAGTTGGTCGCGCGGCAGATCGACATTAATGTTTTTGAGATTGTGAGTACGAGCCCCACGAATGCTAATTTGTTTCATATTGTAATTGAATGCTACTGAAGTCTAAATTGATGGAATAGTATACATAGAGATGTTGTTATTAGCTTTAAATTTATCCAGACCCGCAGTTTTTGTATTGCATAAATATAAGATATAATATATCCTATATAGTATACATAGGTAAAAAAATAATGGAAAAAGTGCTTATCTCATTGCCAGATCAATTAGCGGTTCGTTTGCGTGCTACTATTCCTCCCAGACAACGTAGTAAAATCATTACGCATCTAATCGAGAAGGAAGTTATAAAACGAGAACAGACACTCTATGAGTGTGCATTAGCTGTTGAAAAAGATCATAGCCTGCAACAAGAGATGGAGGAGTGGGATATTACAATTAATGATGGCTTGAATGAAATCAAGGAAAAGATCTCTGCTGTTGGTAAAAAGAAAAAAATAACTCGCTCTAAAAAATAGTAACGGAATAATACAATGAATCGTGGTGACGTTTATTGGGTGGATCTTAATCCCACACAAGGTTCTGAAATTAACAAACAAAGACCCTGTGTGATTGTAGGCGCAACGCCTATCAATCGCGCAAGAAATACTGTTGTCGTTGTACCGCTTTCAACTGCTGCACGATCACGTCCACCCATTGTTATTAGCGTTCAGTGTTTAGGAAAGCAAGTGGCGGCTATCTGCGATCAAATCAGAACGGTTGATAAAAGTCGTTTTATGAAATCTGCCGGCAAACTTTCAACAGAAGACATGGATATTTTGGATGACAGTCTGCGTCAAATATTATCTTTGTAACGGTATCTTTTCTTCTTGGGCATTATCAATCCCTGATTGTTAAATGTATATACCCATTACACTTCAAAATGGCCCATCGATGCAAGTAGCTACTAATACGGCGGGGAGAAACCCCATCAATGACCATTAGCTTGACCTGTTCACGTGCTTTGCGCAATGTTCTTGCATGCGGAACAATTTGCGTAAGCTCAGGCTGCTGTTCTCCAGTTGCCGCATTGTCCTCCCCCCCCAATGAGTTTAAATAATGCGCAGAAACAATTTGATTCCCTGAATGATTAGCAACCTTTGTCACGTTGGTGTCATCTGAGGGTTGCGTCCCCAGATAGTTAATACCGAGAAAATGAAATTCTTTTTCTATACTGCCGATGCACGTTTTTTTGCCCGACAAACTTAACCCGGATATTTCATCATGCGCTGTTTACATCGAGTAAGGCTGCGTACGGTATCTTTTATCATCGTCCTTGAGCCTAAATCGCGAGTTTAGGGCGCTATTTTAGCGCTTTCTCAAGGACGGTCAATTTCTATACCGTTTTACCGGACACTAGTGCGCCTTCGCGGGGATGACAGGCTGTGATTGAGGCAACAACGCTCACGCAAACTATATTTTCCCTTCCTCACGTCTCAAGATTTCACCCGCTAAGGCAAGGTAAGCGAGTGCGCCTGGGGATTTGTCATCGTAATAGTGAACAGGGATGCCGTGGCTGGGGGCTTCTGCTAAGCGCACATTGCGGGGGATAACGGTGCGATAGACTTGAGCAGGAAAGGCTTGCAATAGTTGTTGAGACACATCAAGCGCTAAGCGATTACGACCATCGTACATCGTGCGTAATAAACCGGCTATTTTTAACGAGATATTAATCGTTTTTTGCATCTCACTAATTGTTTTCAGTAAGGCACTCAAACCCTCTAGCGCAAAATATTCGCACTGCACAGGAATCAGCACATCGTTTGCTGCTGCCAATGCATTCACAGTCAATACATTGAGTGCAGGCGGACAATCAATTAAAATATAATCAAATTGTGTCGCTGCCGTTTCTAAAATATTTTTTAAACGAAAAGCACGCTCATCGACTTGCAGTAAATTCATTTCAGCGACAATTAAATCTTGCGCACCTGCCAATAAATGAAATTTTCCGATTGTTTCAATCAGCGCTTCAGAGAGTCTCACTTCCTGACAAAGCACTTTGCTCGCAGAATGCTTGATATTGGCTAATGACACGCCAGAACCCACCGTCGCATTGCCTTGAGGATCTAAATCAATCAACATCACTTTGCGCTGCATTAAGGCAAATGAAGCGGCTAAATTAATACTGGTTGTCGTTTTACCGACACCCCCTTTTTGATTGGTAATTGCAATAATTTTACTCATGTTATTGATATCCTAATATGCCTATTTTTTCTTCAACATCACAACATGTCGCTCAGCATCCAATCCTTTAATCTCTAAACGCAGCACAGCTTGTACTGCAAAAGACGACTGCGACAAATCAGCCAATTCTTCTGTTGGATAGCGACCTTTCATTGCAATCACACTACCATCTTTTGCAAGCAAAGGCGCAACTAATTCTGCAAAAGACGCGATGGTCGTGAAGGCGCGCGCAACGATGGTATGATACTCCCCCCACCCTAACCCTGCCCCTTTGGGGGAGGGAACAGAACCCTGCACTACCTCAACATTTTTTAAGCCACACTCAGCAACCGCTTGCATCAAAAAACGTGTTTTTTTGCCATTTTTATCTAGCAACGTCCAGTGTAATTCAGGGTAAACAATCGCAAGCGGGATGCCGGGCAACCCTGCGCCACTTCCCACATCGAGCATGCGGTTACCGCAAAGACAAGGCGCGATGACAAGGCTATCTATCACATGCAACGTGACCATCTCGGCAGGGTCTATGATCGCCGTTAAATTGAAAACATGATTCCATCGCGTGAGGCAATCTAGATATTGCAAGAGTTGTGCTTCAGCCGCCTGACTAACAGCGAGATTGTTTGCAACTAGTGCTTGCTCTAGGAGAATTTTAGTAGGAATGGTGGGCATGGTAGAAACCTGTAAGATCATTTGATTGATTGAGCCCTCCTCTCCCCAACCCTCTCCTCCCGAAAAGCGGGAGGAGAGGGGGTCGCATATTTTGGCTGTTTAGCGGGAGGAGAGGGAAACGCATATTCATTTTCTTAAATAAACCAACAGCAGTGAAATCGCAGCAGGGGTCATGCTGGGAATCCGCGAGGCCATGCCGATGGTTATAGGGGCAATAGCTTTTAATCGTTCACGTGCTTCATGCGAAAGCCCATGCACGGCATCATAATCAAAATCTTCAGGGATCTTCAGCATTTCATGATGGGCTCTACGAGCCACTTCATCTGCTTGTCTTGCAATATATCCTGCATATTTCACTTCAATCTCAAGATGCGAGGCAGCATCATCTTCCAATAGTCCATCGCCAAATCCTTCAATCGCCTGCAAATCAGCGTAACGCACTTCAGGTCGCTTTAATAATGTTAGTAAGTGCACATCTTCTGCAAGTGATTGCCCAATCATGCTTGCAAGTTCTGTTGCAAAATCAGAAGTCGCGCGTACCAGTGTTTTTGCCAATCTCGTTTTCTCTTGTTCGATTGCTTGATACTTACTTTCAAAACGCTGCCATCTCTCATCATCCACCAAGCCTAATTCACGTGCTTTAGGTGTTAAACGAACATCCGCATTATCTTCACGCAACAATAGACGATACTCTGCACGACTCGTAAACATGCGGTAAGGTTCTGTCACGCCGCGCGTGACTAAATCATCAATCAAAACGCCAATGTAAGCTTCATCGCGTCCCAAAATCCACGGCGCTTCTTCTCGAACA
>MGYE01000040.1:6206-9323 GCA_001801625.1 Gammaproteobacteria bacterium RIFCSPHIGHO2_12_FULL_42_10 | reverse complement strand
TTTTTATTATGTTTTCAAGATAAGTATAGTGTATGCTCCCAATAATTCCACCTAAATTTCAATTTCACCTAAATTTCAATACCGAATTGCCTCAAAATAAAGTCTAAATTATCCTTTAATATTCATGTTCTTATAGTGAATCAGGTTAATAGCGATTGTGATTTATTTCGCCAATCGCCAATACGGCTAACCAGGTGTTTGTTCTGCTGTTGCGTTTTGTGCTAGATATCGCCATGCTTCATCGCTGATATGATTGAGCCAGTATTTAATAGTCATCGGACTTTTTTTGGCGAGCGCGTGTAGCTTTGTAATAGAATCGGGTTGGTGTTGTTCGCTATATTTTGCAACAAGATCTGCTGCGGCTTGATGTGGGTCTGGCGCTGTTAAGACTGTATAGAGTAATTGATGTAGTGATTGTAAACGAGTCATGATTTGATCGATGAGATGATCGGAGGAAGGTGTGAGTGTATTAGAGGCGAGTCTAGATTCAAAGATTGGGTCATCATGCAAGATTTTAAGTGACTGCATCAATGAGGAGCTAGGCTGAATTAATTGTGTGATCATTTCGTCAGTTTCTGCCAGATCTTTTGGATGAGCAAGATGTAAGCGAATAATCGCATTTTGAAATAATTTCATTGATAAATTATCTTGTATTTTAATAATTAAATCAGTATTGACGGGGATGGGGATCGCTCCTATTTGCAGGGCAGCTTGCATATCTTTTGCAAGTGTTACCGCGCTATCTGGAGGAAGGGGAGCCAGTAAACGAACCAGTGCGTTTGCCATGTAAGTAGGCTCAAAGTGATCCGTTGCTTGCAGTAGACAATAAGCCTTCAGGGCGAAATAGATTGAGTCAATATCACGATCATTTGTTGTGATGAGAAATTGATTTAAATACTGGCTTAATTGCGGGATAAAAGCATTTTTTAATGTATCGTTGTAGAGCGTATTAGATTGTTGCGCAACTCGATTAGAATAAAAAGAGAAGACTCGTTTTAGACTGAAGAGCGAATGCGTATTGCTGTGTGGACGTATTTCATTTAGCAATGCGATTGTTTTTTTCAGGCGTGCGCTATCGCTATCTGCATGTTGAATACTTTGTTGATAGGTTGTGAGTGTGTTTTTAAGCGCTTGTGTTTTTTGGGCAGCAATAATGAAATTTTCACCTAACAACATACTGGCTATGAGGACGATACTGCCAAAAGCAGTATAGGTCATTGCTTGTCGCCATCGTTTTGGATATGTTTTGTGTGGCAGTTCAGTATGCGCTAAATTTTGTGAGATAAATTGCTTGATAAAATAAGCTCGTGATAAAATGGGTGCTTTGTAGATTTGAATCGCTGTTGTCTCTACGGATGATTCTACTGAAGAGAAGGTTTGTGTTTTTTCTTTTTGTAATGCGCTGGTCAAATAGATGCCGCGTAAAGGAAAATGTGCATTTTTCTCCATGTATTTTTTTACAAAATCGAGTGTAAACATTTTTAATCGTTCAACTTGTAATGGAAAATCTTTAATGGCTAATTTTGCAAATGGATCTCGCTCGTGATGTAGTCGAAAGAGTAATTGCTGGTTTAATTTTTTAATGAGAAGATCAAATTTTCCTATCAATAAAGACTCTAATTGATTGTTTGATTGAATGGCAGGCAGTGTGATGCCCCAGGGCTGCATAATTTCATCGTCGGTTGATTCTGAGAAAAACTCAGCAAAACCTGGTACGAGATCACATTTTGTAATTGTTAGATAGCAAGGAATAGGATCTGGGAAAAATGCTTGTAATTCATTGATGAATTGAAATAATTGATTCCAACGTGTGTAATATTGTTTGATCTCTCCATCACGCATCACATCTGGATGAGGGAGGGCTAGGAGTAGACCGGAAATAGCATGCTTGCCGCGTTCATTTTTGATTTGACTTAAGCAGTATTGCCAGATGCGCGCATCTATTTTGCCAGCACGCATCGTGAAATATTGACTGGGAACATCAACAATGCAGGCTTCTCTTGTCACCCAAAAGTCGATGTTGTCTGATGGCGTGATTTGGATCTTTGAAGTGGCTGATTGAAATTTTCGTTGCAAGACAAACGGAATGTTTGAATGGGCTAGTAGTGATGTTTTACCGGCGCCCGTCGTGCTGACGTATAGATACCAGGGGAGTTTAGTAAGGCGTCTTTCTTCTCCAAGGTGTGTGATCGTGGTGCGTTTTAAAAATGCCATGACATCATGAAAACGTGTTTGCAGTCGCTGAAGTTTGTCGCTTAATTGATTGACGGGCATGGCTATCCTTTGGTTCGTCATTGCATTTTCGGGTGTGCGTCCTGCAATGACGCCTATCAATAAGTAATGTTATCTGTTTTCAACCGTAGTTGATGTTGCGTTTAATTGTAACGATGCGCCTTTTGTATTGACTAATATACCTAAACCAATAAAGATAGTCATGATGATGGAGCTTGTAATTAAAAACAATAGCAATAATGAAGGCGCAGTATAGTTTGACTTTGAGAGATGCGTTTTTTTTGCCGGAGATTTTTTCGGATGATTGGGCGAAAGTGTATGGCTGACATTGCCACGATGTACCTTGATATGTTTGTAGAGTCGACTTGTCATTTGATCGAGTTGATATTGGGCTTGCTGTGTTGCCCGATAGGGCCCTCGATATCCAAGACTCAAACAAATATACATGAATTCCATCAGGTCAATATAATGCGCAGGATCTTGTGTGATTTTTTCTAAAATATCAAAAAATTTATCTTCATGTTGTGTATCTTGATTAAAGTAGGTGAGTAATGAATAGGGTTGCCATTGTCTCTGGCCATCAGAAATGGCGCAAGCCATCATGTCATCAATGAAGGCGCAGATAACATAATGCGATACCATCAAGCATTCTTTTTGATAATGATGATGCTGGATGGCTTCTTGAAATAAGCGAATTTCTTGGATTAATTCTTTCTGAATGAGGTTAAAATCGATCGTTTGGTGGGCATATTTGAGTCTGCCGACGATAGAAAAGAGATAACCCGCGGCATCCGCTAAGGGATTTAAGCCTGCTTTAGGATGATGTGCAATGATGCGACGCGGGAAGATAAGCGTTGTGTTGGGTCGGATGAGGTTGGTTTCATC
>MGYE01000040.1:0-6198 GCA_001801625.1 Gammaproteobacteria bacterium RIFCSPHIGHO2_12_FULL_42_10 | reverse complement strand
ACGGGGTCCTTCGAGATGACGCGTGGCTTCGGGTTGCGAAATAGACTCGTGAAGCGTCGTCATGTTAGCCATCCTTCTTCATGAGTTGACTGACGATACATTTTACTTAAAATTTTATTTCAGCATACCATATTTTTTAAGTAATTTTCTCAATGTGCCACGGCTCAAGCCAAGCACGATGGCGGCACGAGACTGGTTGCTTTGAGTATATTCCATGACGCATTCCATCAGGGGGGCTTCGACTTCCGAGAGGATTAACTCATATAAATTATTGGGCGCCTGGCCTTTTAATTGAGCAATATAATTCTCAAGTGCTTGTCGTACGCTACCATGTAATGGCTGGTTTTTTTGCGTTAACTGGAAGGACGGTTCTGTGGACGCCGTCTGCTCTATTTTATTTGTTTGTTCTAACGTGTCTATTGCCATGATACTACCTCAGGTTTTCAAGTTGTTCACTATAAGTCAACTATTGTAGCCGTTGTTCTATGTTAGATCAATAGCCCGCTATAGCGATGAAAGGTCTACATATTTAGCCATTTTTCCAAACAATGGATATTAATAATACCTTTTTGGAAGGCATTACCTCGCAGAATATCCTGATGTAGTGGGATATTAGTCCTAATGCCTTCTATGACGGTTTCATCGAGTGCATTACGCATACGCGCTAGAGCGATTTCGCGGGTTTCGCCATAAGTGATGATTTTAGCGACCAGCGAATCGTAGTTAGGCGGCACTTTATAGCTGCTATAAAGGTGAGAGTCTACTCGAACGCCCGGGCCCCCTGGCGCATGAAAATAGGTGACCTGCCCTGGAGAAGGGGAAAAAGTGCGTGGATCTTCTGCATTAATGCGGCACTCGATAGCATGACCCCGTAAAGTGATATCTTTTTGTGTCAGTGTAAAAGGTTCGTCTGAGGCAATTTTCAATTGTTGTTTGATGAGATCAATCCCTGTGATCATCTCTGTTACGGGATGTTCTACCTGGATTCGCGTATTCATTTCAATGAAATAAAATTTTCCTTCTTCATACAGAAATTCCATGGTACCGACACCGCGATATTTGATATCGGCGCATGCTTTGACGCACAACATGCCAATCCTTTCTCGCTCTTCTTGGGTAATGCCTATCGCTGGCGATTCTTCGATAATTTTTTGATGTCTGCGCTGTATGGAGCAGTCACGTTCACCCAGATAAATGGCTTTACCTCGACCATCGCCCAAGACTTGGATTTCAATATGTCGTGGATTTTGTAAGTATTTTTCAAGATAAACCGCATCGTTATTAAATGCCGCTTTCGCTTCACTTTGAGTTAATGCAATGGCATTTAACAGGTGTGACTCGGTATGCACGACACGCATGCCTCGCCCTCCGCCTCCGCCTGCGGCTTTAATAATGACAGGATAGCCAATTTCACGCGCTAAATTGATCGTGGCTGTATCGTCTGTGCCAATGGGTTCAAGTGAGCCAGGTACACAAGGGACGCCAATTTCTTTCATTAACTGTCGGGCACAGATTTTATCGCCCATTTGTCGTACTGTTTCTGCTGTTGGCCCTATGAAAATAAATCCACTTTTCTCGACCTGCTCAACAAAATCGGCATTTTCAGAAAGAAAACCATAGCCAGGATGAATGGCAATAGCATCTGTAATTTCAGCAGCGCTGATAATGGCAGGAATATTGAGGTAGCTTTGCTGAGCGGTCGCGGGCCCAATACAAACAGATTCATCCGCAAGGCGGACATGTAGTAAATCTCTATCTACCGTTGAATGTGCTGCAACGGTTTTAATGCCTAATTCTTTGCAAGCACGTAGGACGCGTAATGCAATTTCTCCACGGTTTGCAATGAGGACTTTATCTAACATAGTGATTTACTCGCTATTCAATTACAAATAACGGCTGGTTGAATTCAACGGGTGTGCCATTGTCGACCAATCTTGCACTAATGGTGCCTGATCGATCTGCTTCGATTTGATTGAACATTTTCATTGCTTCGATAAGGCAAATGATATCGCCCGCTTTGACTGTTTGCCCAACTTCTATAAAAGGTTTTGCGCCGGGGGTTGGGGAGAGATAGACAGTTCCCACCATAGGTGATTTAAGACTTTGTTTTTCGCTGGTCGGTAGCGGCGGTGGTGGAATCTCTGCTACTTTGTGCGTTGCAGCGACCGTTGCAGTTTGGGGATGCGATTCTTGTGGCATCATCATGATTTGTGGTTGTAGCGCGTCTCTTTTGACTTCTCGTGTGATGCGTACTGACTCTTCACCTTCACGTATTTCAATTTCTGCAACACCCGTTTTTTGGATGAGTTCGATAAGTTTTTTGATTTTACGCATATCCATAAGAGTAGACTCCAAACGCGTTATTGAGTGGTAAGGCTGCGAGCGATAGGCAGCAGAACAGGCAGCAAAGAAATCGCAACAATGCTGTAAATGACCAATGAAAAATGATTTTGGAAAAAAGACAATGTTCCTAAAAAATAACCTGCGCCTAACATGGTGCCTACCCAAAAGACTGCGCTTGCAATGTTACACAGGGAGAATTGATGGAGCCGCATCGCGCCGATTCCAGCTACAAAGGGTGCAAATGTGCGGATAATTGGTATAAAGCGTGCGAGTAAAATGGCTTTGCCACCATGTTTTTCATAGAAAAGATGTGCATCCATCAAGTACTTTTTATTAAAAAAACGTGATTGCTGAGAAGTAAATATCTTTGGGCCAATGGTGCGACCGATCAGGTAGTTTATTTTATTACCCAAAGTAGAGGCTAAAATCAGCAGAATGACTAACAGTTGGATATTGAGCGCGCTATTGGGTTGAGCAGCGATACTCCCTGCTGCAAATAACAGTGAATCTCCAGGCAAAAAAGGTGTGACGACAAACCCAGTTTCTGCGAAGATGATGACAAAAAGCAGGACATAGGTCAATGTGCCATAACTAGAAACAAAGCTAAATAAAGTTTGATCGATGTGCAGGACGTGCGAAATGAGCAGATTGAATGTGATCATCAATGCCTCTTTAATATCGGAACGAGGTAAATATCGAAGCGACATGATTTGCCTGTTAATGAAAAATTGGCAGCACGTTCGACGATATTTGAAGCTAATCTTGATCTTTTTACCACTACTCGCAGTTTTGCGCAAGTCATTGCTGTTTCGAACAAATCAGCATGATCATGCTCTTTTCCAAGCAAATTGCGTAGCATTACCATCTCTTTATTGACAGATGCAGATTTTTTGCTCTCAGGGAAGAGCGGATCTAGGTAGATGATGTCTGGATGCTGATCATTGGGCAGTGCTTTTAACCAATCGATTGCGTCGGCGTGAATCAAGCGTAAGCGTGCTGTTGTATCGGGTAGGATTTTTTTTGCGGCTTTTAGCGCTTTTTGTAATTCTGTATGCAGGATGGGTGATCTTTCGAGCATGGTGATTTCAAATCCTAGCGCTGCCAAGATAAGGCTATCTCGTCCTAGTCCTGCAGTTGCATCGACAATATAGGGTCGCTCTTTAGGGAGCGCGCCCATTGCTCTTGCTATTAATTCATTGCGTAGACTGGCTTCTCTCAGTCGGTGAAGCATTTTTTTCGATAAGAAATTTATATTCATAGATGGTATGATTGTTTGGGGTCTCGTTGACAATAGGTTACAGCCAATTGTCAACGAGACCTGATAATTTTAATATTGTGCAAAGGTTTGTATGCTCTCTACTTCATATGGTTCGTTTCCAACAACGCGATTACGTCGTTTGCGGCATCATGCAAAGGTACGTGATTTAGTGCGTGAAACGGTACTGCATGCGGATCGTTTTGTGATGCCAATTTTTGTTAAATCAGGGGCTGGAATCAAACAGCCGATTGCGTCTATGCCAGGGTTGCATCAGTTTAGCACAGATCGATTGACGGAAGAAATTGAAAGCCTGCAACAAGCTGGCATTAATAAAATACTGTTATTTGGCATTCCAAGCGAAAAAGATGCTTTAGGACAGGTCAGTTACAGCAAGACAGGCGTGGTCCAGTCTGCAATGGCAGTGATTAAAAAAATATCACCAGATATGCTGATTATTGCCGATCTTTGTTTTTGTGAATATACCGATCATGGACACTGCGGTGTGCTTAGCCATATTGACCGCGAGGGTGTGGCGCGCGTGCACAATGATGAAACGCTAAAGCTGCTTGCCAAGCAAGCTGTGTGTCTTGCAGAAGCGGGAGTAGATATCGTTGCGCCAAGTGGTTGTATGGATGGGATGGTGCACACAGTGCGGGGAGCATTGGATCAAGCGGGGTTTTGCGATCTGCCTATTTTGAGTTACGCGATGAAATATGCTTCTAGCTTTTATGGCCCTTTTCGTGAGGCGGCGGAAGGCGCGCCCAAAGCAGGGGATCGCGCAACCTACCAAAGTGATTGCGCAAATGCTAGGGAAGCGTTGCGTGAATGCGCATTAGATGTGCTTGAAGGAGCTGATATGCTGATGGTTAAGCCTGCACACACTTACCTTGATGTGATTTATCGCGTCAAGCAGGCTTATCCTGCCTTACCGCTTGCTGCTTATCATGTCAGTGGAGAATACGCGATGATTAAAGCAGCTGCTGCGAATGGGTGGCTTGATGAGAAGCGGGCGGTTTTAGAAGTCTTAACTGCGATCCATCGCGCTGGCGCAGATTTTATTATTACTTATTACGCAAAGGATGTGGCAGGTTGGCTATGATCCTTGCTATTGTTCCTCTCCCCCATAGGGGGAAGGTTAGGGTGAGGGGGTAGTCATGTTTGCATCCTCAATAAGAAATTGTATAGCATTTCTATCCCCCCACCCTAACCTTCCCCCTATGGGGGAGAGGAACGCAAATCGTTTCTCCCCATACATTGCTCTTGCGCGTCTCAATAAACCCATTGGTATTTTATTATTACTTTGGCCCACGCTGTGGGCGCTTTTTTTGGTAAGTAATGGATTGCCTCGTTTGAAATGGCTGATTATTTTTATCGCAGGGACCATTTTGATGCGGTCTTGCGGTTGTATTGTGAATGATTTAGCGGATCGCAACATAGATCCACATGTAGCCCGCACCTGTATGCGACCACTTGCAGTCGGTACGGTAAGTGTGAAAGCCGCCTTGTGTTTGGCTACGATACTCTGCAGTATGTCGTTTATCTTAGTATTATTTTGTAATATCTTAACGATTGAACTCGCCATGCTAGGCATTGTTTGGACATTGTTTTATCCGTTTATGAAGCGATGGATTGCGATGCCGCAAGCGGTGTTGGGGATTGCTTTTGCTTGGGGTGTGCCAATGGCATTTGCTGCTGTAGAAAATCACGTTAGTTTTGCGGGTTGGTTTTTATTTTTAGCTGTGATGGTTTGGGTTGTGATCTACGACACGATGTATGCCATGGTTGATCGTGACGACGATTTGCGAATTGGCGTGCAATCAAGTGCTATCTTGTTTGGTCGTTGGGATCGTTTTGTGTTGGGGTGTTTGCAAATATTGTTTCTGTTGATGCTTTGTGTGGTCGGATGGCTATTTGCAAGCAGCCTGTTTTATTATATTGCGCTGATATTTTGTGCCGCATTATTTATTTATCAACAATGGCTTGTTCAAAGCCGAGAGCGTGATCAGTGTTTTGCTGCGTTTTTAAATAATCATTGGGTAGGGTTAATTATTTTCATAGCAATTGCACTCCCCTCCCTTATAGGGGGAGAGGGGAGTGCAATAGTGAGTTTGATATGAAAATACTTGCAGATATTAATATTCCATACATTAAAGATTATTTTTCTGGTGCCGGTGAGTTGGTTTTGAAAGCAGGGCGTAGCATGACGCCTCGTGATGTAAAAGATGCTGATATTTTATTAGTGCGCTCAGTCACACTTGTTAATAAAGATCTACTTTGCAATAGTTGCGTAAGATGGGTGGGCAGCGTGACGACGGGTAGCGATCATCTGGATACGCAATGGTTAGATCGAGCTGGCATCACTTGGTGTACCGCTCGCGGATTCAATGCGCCACCTGTTGCAGATTATGTGATTTCAGTGATTGCTGCACTTTCACAAAAGCGTATTTTGAACAAAAATCTTTTAAGAGTGGCCGTGATTGGTGTTGGACGTATCGGACAACGGGTTGCTAGGTATTTGCAATGCTTGGGACATGAAGTGCTGTTGTGCGATCCTTTGCGTGAAAAAATAGACAGTACGTTTGATCATCATCCGCTAG
>MGYE01000039.1:3104-28633 GCA_001801625.1 Gammaproteobacteria bacterium RIFCSPHIGHO2_12_FULL_42_10 | reverse complement strand
AAGTTCGACACGCTTTTTCTAAACATGGTGGTCATTTGGGTGCGAGCAATGCGGTTGCTTATTTATTTAAAAAGTTAGGACAAATTATTTTTTCACCGGGTGTGCCTGCAGAACGTATCATGGAAATTGCCCTGGAATTAGGCGCTGAAGATATGTTGGAGCACGAGGATGGGAGCATTGACATCATTACCTCCCCAGAAAATTTTGAACCTGTTAAGATGGCATTAATAGGAGCAGGATTTAAACCAGAGCAAGCTGAAGTGACAATGCTTGCTTCAACCAATGCAACGATCGCCGATCCTGAAACGATTGAAACCATGGTGAATTTGATTGATGCGCTAGAAGATTTAGATGATGTGCAGGTTGTTTACACGAATGCTGAGTGGTGAATGATCCTCTCATAATTGCGGGATGACAGTTGATGCAAGGAGCCTGAATGCATGACCGTGATTATTGGTATTGATCCAGGTTCACGTCGTACGGGTTATGGTGTGATTGCAATTGAGGGGAATCGACATATCCACATTGCAAGCGGACATCTTGACCTGACGGGCTTTCCAGTTGTCCTGCGTTTGCGACACATCTATCTTGAATTGCAAAAGTTGATTATTTTATATCAGCCCATCGAAGCTGCCATTGAAAAAATATTTATGTCAAAAAATCCCTCCTCTGCTTTAAAACTGGGGCAGGCACGGGGTGCTGCAATCGTCGCATTTGATCAGTTACCCGTGTCAGAGTATTCTGCTAGAGAGGTAAAACAATCGATCGTCGGTTATGGTGCGGCCACGAAAGAGCAGATGCAATATATGGTCAGTCGCCTCCTCAATCTACGAGATGCTATCCAAGCAGATGCCGCTGATGCGCTGGCTATCGCACTTTGCCACGCGCATGGTCGTTCGTTGAGGCGATTGTTGAAGGCATAGCATCCTCCCCCACCCTAACCCACCACCTGCGGGGGAGGGGAATTGCTAATATTTGCTTGGGTAGGGGGAAGGGAGCCTAATTTTCATGATCGGAAAAATACGTGGCATTATTCTGGAGAAACAGCCGCCACAGTTATTGGTGGATGTGCAAGGTATTGGCTATGAAATCGATGCGCCGATGAGTACTTTTTATCAATTACCAGAAGTGGGACAAGAAACCCATTTGTTTACGCATTTAATTATTCGTGAAGATGCACACCATCTCTATGGGTTTTGTACAGCCAATGAGCGTCACTTATTTCGAATGCTACTGAAGGTTAATGGGGTAGGACCACGTTTGGCACTCACTATTTTATCAAGCGCCCCCATGGAAGAGTTTATTCACTATATTCTTAACAATGAAACAGAACATTTAGTGCGTTTTCCAGGCATTGGCAAAAAAACAGCGGAGCGATTGGTGATGGAGATGCGCGACCCATTAGCGAGTTGGTATCGTACGTTCGCTCCAACGGACGGTGCGTTGGCTGGACCTAAGCAGAATGTGCGCCATCAGATCTTGCAAGATGCCATTTCTGCACTCGTTACGTTAGGTTATAAGCAAGGCGATGCTAATCGTGCCGTGACAAAAGCAGATGATGGCGCTTTTTCTAGCGAAGAATTAATTCGTCGTGCATTACGAGAGGGTGTGTAATGTCAGAATTGTTGATGGTAGATCCTGTTGATCGTGCATTACGTCCTAAGCAGCTGGCGGATTATATTGGGCAAGTGCGTGTGCGTGAGCAGATGGATATTTTTATTCGTGCTGCGATGAATCGCAAAGATGCGCTCGATCACGTTTTAATTTTTGGCCCACCAGGACTAGGTAAAACAACCTTAGCCGGCATTATTGCGCACGAGTTGGGCGTTAATTTCAAACAAACATCGGGGCCCGTATTGGAGCGACCAGGCGATGTTGCTGCGTTATTGACGAATCTTGAGAAAGGCGATGTTTTGTTTATTGATGAGATGCATCGTTTAAGTCCTGTCGTTGAAGAAGTGCTTTATCCTGCGATGGAAGACTATCAAATTGATATTTTAATTGGCGAAGGTCCTTCTGCGCGCTCAATTAAACTAGATATTCCGCCATTTACCTTGATTGGCGCAACAACACGCGCTGGACTTTTAACATCGCCTTTGCGAGAGCGATTTGGTATTGTTCAACACTTAGAATTTTATCAGGTGTCTGAGTTAAGCAGTATTGTGCAGCGATCAGCTGGTATTTTAAATGTTTCGATAGAAACGCAAGGTGCGCATGAAATTGGACGTCGTTCTCGTGGTACACCGCGTATCGCAAATCGTCTTTTGCGTCGTGTGCGAGATTATGCGGAAGTAAGAGCAGATGGCCGTGTTTCTGAATCACTGGTTAAAGAGGCGCTTGATTTTCTAAAAGTGGACAGTCGGGGTTTTGATAGTATGGATCGTGGGTTATTATTAGCCTTGATCGAAAAATTTGATGGGGGGCCGGTGGGCCTTGAAACCTTGGCTGCCTTTATTAATGAGGATAAAGGAACTATCGAAGATGTGGTGGAGCCTTTTTTAATTCAACAAGGTTTTATATTGCGCACACCACGTGGTCGTGTGGCAACCAAGCTCGCCTATGCGCATTTTGGATTACAGGTAACGCAGACTAATGCGTAGGACTTGTTGATCATTATTCGATATCTGGATTGGAGAAAAAAATGAACGTTGATGCAACATTATTTAGTTATTTTTTACAAGCGAGCATCGTCGTTAAAGCGGTGATGTTAATTCTGGTTGGCGCTTCTGTTGTTTCGTGGACTTATATTTTGCAACGTGGCTTGTATTTGCGCGATGTGCGTCGAGCAGCTGATCAGTTTGAGCAATTATTTTGGTCGGGGGAAGAATTAGCGAAATTATATGGCCCAACGCAATTGATCTCGTCAGTGGGACTGGAAGCTGTTTTTCACGCTGGATTTAAGGAATTTCAGCGTTTTAAAAAACAATCTCATGTGACACTCAATGTCATTATTGAAAATACGAAGCGTGCGATGCACGCTGCCAAAATGCGTGAGCAAGATAGATTGGAAACGCATTTGTCGTTTTTAGCGATTGTGGGATCAACCGGTCCTTATGTAGGGCTTTTTGGAACGGTGTGGGGTATTATGCAATCTTTTACGGCGCTTGCACACGTTGAGCAAGCAACGATTGCAATGGTTGCACCCGGTATTGCAGAGGCGTTAATTGCAACGGCTTTGGGCTTATTTGCAGCCATTCCTGCTGTCGTTTCTTACAATCGTTTTTTAGCTGCGATTAATCGTTTGCTTGTTCGTTTCGATGCGTTTGAAGAAGAATTTATTAATATTCTCATCCGTCAAACACAGCCTGCTTCGCGTGAGCCACTGGTGGAGTCAATCTGATGGCGTTTCTGACCTCAAGACGTCCTCTTTCTGAAATGAACGTCGTGCCATTAGTCGATGTGATGCTAGTGTTGCTTGTGATTTTCATGATGACGACACCACTATTAACGCAGGGCGTTAAAGTGAGTTTACCGAAGATGTCTGCAAAACCCATTTCTACTGAACAGCAAAAACCGATTATTGTGACGGTTGATGCTAGCGGGAATTTTTATTTAAATTTAGCTGACGCGCCCAATCAACCTATCACTGCGCGTACACTTACTTTTTTATTGACTCAACAATTTAATCTGGCCGCAATGAATGTTGAAAGGCCCGTTTATGTGCGCGGTGATAAAAATGTTAATTATGGTAAAGTGGTTGAAGCGATGGTGTTATTGCAACAGGCTGGTGCAAAAAGTGTTGGACTGATCACAGACCCCGCTGCTGTATCCCTTCCTCCAAAAGGGGAGGGTTAGGGTGGGGGGATCAATGGCTGTTACAAATACAAACGATTACAATAAACATTGCTTTATTTTCTCTTGCCTTTTTCATTTGGTTATTTTATCTGTATTGGTATTAGGCTTAGATTTTGCCTCTCCCTTAGTAGTCGTTGAAAATACAGACAAGCATGATGTGATGAGTGCTGTGGTATTAGGCGATACAGAAAAGAGTAAGATTTTAACCGCAGATACTCTTAGTCAGCCTGTGCAGAAAAAAACAATTGTACAATCTAAGATACCAGAACCTATTTCGGACTTGACGCCGACACCTTTGCCTATACCTAAACCAAAAATCGTTAAACAGGCTTTTGAGAAAGATTTATTAGATGATTTAAAAAAATTCAAAATTAAGAAAAAACCAGCGATTACGCAGCAACAGCTAAAAGAAGTATTTCAAAAATCTTTACACGCCACAACAGAAAAAACGATGCGTCAATCTTTACTCAGTGAAAAGATTAAAATGAAGAGCACGATGTCACGAGAAGCGCAGGGAATCGTCAATCGTTATCAGGCGCTGATTCAACAAGCGATTAGTGAACACTGGGTGATTCCACCACAATCTAACAAAAAGGCTTTTAGCGTACTGTTGATTCATCTATCTCGGCAGGGGACAGTGCTTGATGTGCAAATCGCACAATCGAGCGGTGACCCTGCGCTAGATTATTCCGCCAGAGCCGCCGTTTTCAAAGCCTCACCTTTGCCTGTTCCAGATGATCCACAAGCTTTCGAAGCGTTTAAGCAGTTTAGATTGAAGGCAAAACCAGAAAATGTGATGCAGTAGGGGTAGTTTTTACGATGCACCTACTCGAAGATTCCCTCCCCCTATGGGGGGGGAATCTTCGAGTAGGGTCTCTTCAATCAGCAAGTTTTTCTTTTCTCATCTTGCCATGCTAGAATCACCACAGATCATACCATTTCAACCATTAAACGGTATCCCAATGAAAATATTCTCTCTCAAAAATATCTTATCTTTAGTCGGCGTGATGGGTTTAATGATGTCTTATTCGGCAAACGCTATGCTGAATATGGAGCTTAATCGGGGCGTGCTTGGCGCGATTCCTGTGTCTGTTTCGCCGTTTGAGGGTAATGAAGTAGCACCTCAATCGATTGCAACCATTGTATCAAATGATTTGCAAAATAGTGGCCGCATTAAATTGTCGAAACAAGAGGCAGATTATGTTGTGGTTGGTAAGGTGACACCCGCTGGTGCTGATCGCTATCAGGTCAGTTTTTCTTTGAAAGATGGTATGAGCCATGCGCAGGGTAGAACGAGCTTAGTTAGCAAAAAATACACTGTTTCTAGTCAAGAATTGCGTACTGTTTCGCATCATATCAGTGATTTAGTGTATCAGACAATCACAGGTACTCGAGGCGTTTTTTCAACAAAAATAGCTTATGTTGTTGTTGGATACGATGAAACTGGGCATAAGCGCTATACATTAGAAGTGGCGGACCAAGATGGTTATGGCCCGCATACGTTATTACGCTCTCCAGAACCTATTATGTCCCCTAGCTGGGCGCCCAATGGTAGACAGATTGCTTATGTTTCTTTCGAGCATCATGCAGCCGGTATTTACATACAAAATGTGATAACGGGTGAGAGAACGCTGGTCAGTCACATGCAAGGTATTAATGGCGCACCTGCTTTCTCGCCAGATGGCAGAAGATTGGCGTTGGTTTTATCGACAAACGGCACACCTAATATTTATGTCATGGATATCGCATCGCATCATTTAACAGAAATGACGCATGATTTTTATATTAACACTGAACCTGCTTGGTCGCCGAATGGGCGCTCATTATTGTTTACTTCTAATCGTAGTGGCGGGCCGCAAATCTATCAGCTCAATCTGCAAACACGCGCTGTTTCGCGGATGACTTATGATGGTAATTATAATGCACGCGCTTCTTATACACCAGATGGTAATCATATCGCGATGATTCACAGTGTATCAGGCGTTTATAGTATTGGTATCTTAGATTTAGATTCGGGCACCATGCGGGTATTAAGTGGTCGCTCTAACGATAGTGCATCGCCTAGCATGGCGCCCAATGGCAGCATGGTGCTTTATGATACTGCGATGGGTAGTCGCAATGTCCTTGGTATGGTCTCCGTTGATGGTCGTGTTCAGCTGACCATTCCTGCGCGTAACGGCGATGCACAAGATCCCGCCTGGTCTCCATATTTGTCGTAGCACGAGGTTAGTATTGTCGAATCGCTAATACATGCGTCACCCTCTCCTCCCGCGTTTTTTGCGGGAGGAGAGGGATGGGGAGAGGAGGGTAAAATATTCTCTCGCGGTTTTACGTTGTTCTCGCTTGATAATCACGTGATTCGCGGTATACTTTCAAAATTCCAGCTATCTAGTTTTGCCGATGAGGAGAATATTAATGACGTTTAAACAATCAATTACAATTTTGTTGATTTGCAGCAGCGTAATGCTCGCAGCTTGTGCAACAAAACATAAATCAGACGATTCCGCTATTTCTGATGCTAATTCAGCTTACCAGAATGACGATGCGCAATCTTCCGGAATGGGCGGCTCATCCGGTGGCTATGGTGATGATTCTGATCCAATGCATCGCGTTTATTATTTCGATTACGATAGCAACGTGGTCCGAGATAATGACAGACAAGCGATTATTGCTAATGCAGATACACTCTCCGCTCATCCTTCAACCAAGGCATTAGTTGAAGGACATACTGATCCAAGAGGAAGCAGAGAATACAACATTGGTTTAGGCGAGCGTCGTGCCAAAGCAGTTGTGCAAATTTTAACAGCACATGGGGTGAGCCGTTCACAAGTACGCGTTGTGAGCTATGGTTCACAAAAACCAGCGGTTTCAGGACATACTGAAGAAGCCTATCAGCAAGATCGTCGTGCTGTTTTAGAGTATTAATAATAAACTTATGCGCGTTTTATTAGGTTCCATCTTGATAATAAGTTGCACGGTGCTCGCGGTGTCTGTGCAACCTATTTTTGCTGAAGCTGCACCGGTTTATGATGCAGATCGTATGCCGCAATCACAGTCTTCAGGAGATGGTAATTACGATGAGCGCATACAGCGCTTAGAGCAGCAGATTCATAATCAGTCTGGCGGTGGCGATAATAGTGCGCATATTGATTCTTTGCAGGATCAAATTCAAGCATTACGTGAACAAGTTGATCAAGTGACACATCAGTTGCGGGTGCTTCAAAGCCAGCAACAAGCGCAGGCTGCTAATGTAGAAAAGCGACTAGCATCAAGAGTAGATGATGCACCAGCTCCCACTAAATCTGTTAGTAGTAGTACAGTAAAAGCCGATAAAGCGGATGGTGCGTCTGACACAGCGACGCTTGCAACGAATCCTGTCAGCAATCATGCTGCTCGTGGCGCACTTGTCGTGGCAAAGAACAAAAAATCCGCTGATGCTGATGATCGGCCAGATATGACAGAAGAACAGCAGCTTTATCAGTCTGCTTACAATTTTATTAAAGAAAAGAAGTACGATGATGCCGCCACTTCTTTGCAAGAGATGCTGAAAAAATATCCTTCCGGCCAGTTTGCTTCTAATGCCCACTACTGGTTGGGTGAGTTGTATGGCATGCAGAGTAAAAATGATTTGGCATTGCAAGAATTTAGCGCGGTGATTACCTCTTTTCCAAAGAGTCCACGTGTACCCGATGCGCAGTTGAAGATTGGTTTGGTTTATTCAGCACAGGGTAAGCTGAAAGAAGCAGAACAATTATATAAAAAAGTGATTCACAATTACCCTAAAACCGCTTCAGCGAAAACAGCTGCAGTAGAGTTAGAAAAAGTAAAAGCAACACAACAGCAATAATCCCATCATCATGGGTCGTTAGCTCAGCCGGTAGAGCAGCAGGCTTTTAACCTGTTGGTCCTGCGTTCGAATCGCAGACGACCCAATTTAATAGGGAATGGCAGTATCCAGATTTATCGCTTGAAAATAGACATCCCGCCCCCATCATTTTGTAATCAACCTATCAGCAGGTAATCTTTATGCGCATGGATAAATTAACGAATGCATTTCAAACAGCGCTTTCAGATGCGCAATCGTTGGCGCTCCGTCACGATCAGGCGATGATTGAGCCTTTACATGTGATGAAGGCGTTGTTGCAGGAAGAAAATGGCGCGATTAGCCAACTTTTGACAAAGTCTGCGGTTAATCTTTCAACGCTTAATCGTGAAGTAGAAACAGCGATTGCGCGTTTGCCGAAAGTAACAGGTGTGGGTGGTGAGATTCATGTTTCTAATGAATTAAATCGCGTTTTAAATTTAATGGATAAATTTGCACAAAAACGCAAAGATCAATTTATTGCTAGCGAATTATTTTTGCTCGCAGCACTTGAAGATAAAGGAATGCTGGGGGAGATATTGCGTCAATGTGGGGCAAATCGTGCGGTTTTAGAAAAAGCAATTGAATCTGAACGTGGAGGAGAGAAAGTGGACGAACCGGATGCAGAAGGCAAACGCAATGCGTTAACAAAGTATACGATTGATTTAACCGCAGAGGCATTGAAGGGCAAACTAGATCCTGTGATTGGTCGTGATTCAGAAATTCGTCGCACGATTCAAGTGTTGCAGCGTCGTACAAAAAATAACCCCGTTTTAATTGGTGAGCCAGGCGTTGGAAAAACCGCAATCGTCGAAGGGTTGGCTCAGCGTATCGTCAACAATGAAGTACCAGAAGGATTGCGTAATAAGCGATTGCTCTCGTTAGATTTAGGTGCATTGATTGCTGGCGCAAAATTTCGCGGCGAATTTGAAGAGCGTTTAAAAGCTGTCTTGAAAGAGCTTGCAAAAGAGGCAGGGCAAGTGATTTTATTTATCGATGAGTTGCATAATGTTGTTGGTGCAGGACGTGCCGAAGGTTCAATGGATGCAGGCAATATGTTAAAGCCTGCATTGGCGCGCGGTGAGTTGCATTGTGTGGGCGCAACAACGCTCGATGAATATCGAAAGTATATTGAAAAGGATGCAGCCTTAGAAAGACGTTTTCAGCGCGTGCTTGTTGATGAGCCAACGGTGCCAGATACCATTGCTATTTTGCGCGGCTTGAAAGAACGTTACGAAGTGCATCATGGTGTTGAGATCACTGATTCTGCCATTGTGGCCGCTGCGACGTTATCGCATCGTTATATTACAGATCGTTTTTTACCAGATAAAGCGATCGATTTAATCGATGAAGCAGGTAGCAATATCCGAATGGAAATTGATTCAAAACCAGAAGTGATGGATAGCTTAGAGCGTCGCATTATTCAACTTAAAATTGAACAAGTGGCCTTGAAGAAAGAGACCGATCCTGCTTCTAAAAAACAATTAGAAAAACTAGCGGCAGATTTAAAGAAATTAGAAGATGAATACAAAGCGTTAGAAGTGATTTGGAAATCTGAAAAGAATGTACTGCATGGCGCGCAATCTATTAAGAGCGAATTAGAAAAAGTGCGTGTTGAACTTGAAAATGCGCGTCGCAAAGGCGATTTATCGCGCATGGCCGAATTACAGTACGGGCGGATTCCTGAATTAGAGAAACAGCTAACGTCCGCTTCTACTGTTGAAGAAAAAGAACAAGCCTCTAAACCATTATTTCGAAACAAAGTAACGGATGAAGAAATTGCTGAGGTTGTTTCTAAATGGACGCATATCCCTGTTTCAAAAATGCTTGAAAGTGAAAAAGAACGTTTGCTTCATATGGAAGATGCACTGCATCAAAGCATTGTTGGACAGAGTCAAGCGGTCACGGCCGTTTCTAATGCCATTCGTCGTTCTCGTGCAGGACTTTCTAATCTGAATCGGCCCATCGGTTCATTTTTATTTTTAGGCCCGACAGGGGTGGGTAAAACAGAGTTATGTAAAACGCTCGCAGAATTTTTATTTGACACATCAGATGCTATGATTCGAATTGATATGTCTGAATATATGGAAAAACATGCTGTTTCAAGACTATTAGGCGCGCCACCCGGTTATGTCGGATATGAAGAAGGTGGTTATTTAACAGAGCAAGTGCGTCGCAAACCCTATTCGGTGATTTTGTTAGATGAGATGGAAAAGGCGCATCCAGATGTGTTTAATATTTTATTGCAAATACTAGATGATGGTCGTCTGACAGATTCCCAAGGCCGCACAGTTGATTTTAAAAATACGATTGTTGCGATGACCTCTAATTTGGGTTCAGAGTTGATTCATGGTATTGCAAAACAGGGCGATTATTTTGCAATGCGTGAAGCGGTGATGGGAGTTGTCGGCAAACATTTCAGGCCTGAATTTATCAATCGTATTGATGAGATTGTGGTCTTTCATCCGCTGGATCAGGCGCAAATTAAAAAGATTGCATCGATTGAACTAAATCATCTGCGTGAGCGGTTGAAAGAACGTGGGTTGAACTTAGACGTGCAAGAGGAGGTCATGGATTATTTGACAGTAACGGGATATGATCCTGTATATGGAGCACGGCCTTTGAAACGGGCCATCCAGCAGTATGTTGAAAATCCACTAGCGCAAGAAATTTTAGGCGGTCATTATTTGCCTGGCGAAACAATTAAGGTGGGAATGAAGGACGAACACATTGTGTTTACTTAAAGGAAGGATACCATGTACAACAAAATCATATTCGCAACTGATCTAACGGAAGATACAGCATATCTTGTTGAAAAAGTACGCACTATGCGAGGATTGACAGGCGCAAAACTTTATATCATTCACGTTGTTGAGCCCTTGCCTGGTTATAGCTATGCCTATCTTGGTATTGAAGACATCGAGGGGCAGTTGATAGATGAGGCACGTCAATCACTCGCAAAGCTTGGCGAGAAATTAAATGTTGATAAACACGATCAATTTGTCGAAGTAGGCCCTACCAAAACAAAAATTTTGCAGACCGCAGAAAAGGTGGGCGCTGATCTGATCATGACAGGTAGCCATGGACGACATGGTCTTTCTTTATTATTAGGATCCACAGCAAACGCTGTGTTGCATGGCGCGCAATGCGATGTGTTGACGATTAGATTGCCGAAGGATGAGTAGTCGTTATAAATATCATTGCACCAATCAATATGGTAATTGCGATTTTGATCCCCCCACCCTACCCCTAGTGGGGCTTGTTAGTGTGAGTTAAAGCATAGAACATTCTCATGGAATATAAAGACTATTACGCCATTCTTGGTGTTGATAAAAAAGCTTCAGATGAAGATATCAAACATGCTTATCGCCGTTTGGCGCGCAAGTATCATCCTGATGTGAGCAAAGAGCCTAACGCTGAAGAGCAGTTCAAAAATGCTAAAGAAGCTTATGAGGTTCTAAAAGATTCAGAAAAACGAGCCGCTTACGATCGTTTGGGCGATTCATGGCAAGCAGGGCAAGAATTCAGACCGCCTCCAGGCTGGCAAGAACAAGCTTTTAATCAAGGCGGTCAAGGCGGTCAATTTCATTCAGCAGAAAATTCTTTTGGCGATTTCAGTGATTTCTTCTCTTCGCTTTTTGGTGGGGGGGCCGTGCATTTTAACGATGGAGGTGGGGGACAACGGCAGGCTCATCATCACGCTAAAAGACGTGGTCGTGATCTGACAGTAACGATCAACGTAACGCTTCGCGAAGCGTTTCAGGGCGCACAAAAAACGCTGCAATTGCAGCGTGACCAGACAACACAGACTGTCAAGGTCAATATACCCGTGGGACTCTCGCAAGGTCAGCAATTGCGACTCGCAGGACAGGGTGAGCAAGGCATGGGTGGGGGTCCTGCAGGAGATCTTTATATGAAGGCCAATATTGAGCCAGATCCTCTTTTTTCGCTGCAAGGGAAAGATGTCTTTTTAACTTTACCTATTACGCCTTGGGAAGCAGCACTGGGTGCGCAGATTGAGATTCCCACGTTGGCAGGTAAGGTTGGGCTAACTTTAAAACCAGGCACAAAAAGTGGCCAAAAATTGCGCTTAAAAGGCCGCGGTTTACCTGGAAAACCGACACCAGGCGATCAGTACGTTCTGATTGAAATTCAAACACCACCTGCCCATACGGATGAAGAGAAACAGCTGTATGAAAAAATGTCTCACACAATGAAATTTAATCCACGGAAAGCGATGGCGTAATCGGAGATTTTTCATGCCAAATAAAGTACAATGGTTGGTTGTTGATGACAGCACCCATGAAGATGTTTTTACATTAGATGAGCTATGCGAGACTTATGGTGTAGAGGTGCAGGTTGTTTATGAATATGTTGCTCATGATATTTTAAAGCCACAAGATCAATCAGAAGCAGTGTGGATGTTTGATTTAGCGCAAGTTCTTCGTATGCGTAAGGTGCTGCGTTTGCAGCATGATTTTGAAATGAACGTTGTCAGCGCTGCGTTAGTAATCGATTTACTCGATGAGTTACAAGGGTTGCGTTCGCGTGTGACGTTGTTAGAAAAGCACGTCTTAAAATAGAAAACTTCCATTTTAGGGCCTTCTGGGACGTTTGGATGGTTCGCCGAATTCTATACACTCTTGCCACATTTTTTCAGCTGGTGTGAGTTTATGTGATGCAGAAAATGTAATAAGGTGCGTTGGGCGGTAAGCAAAGAGTGTAGACATTGACACATTTTTTGGTGGGCGTTGCTGAATAGGTGGTTGTATACGTGCGATACGTGCTGCATTAATTGCTATAGTGAGCTTTGGGATAGCAAAAAATCGACTTTTGAAGCAGTTGACAAACATGAGTACGACCTTTTGAAAATGGTCAGCAGTTCCCGTTCAGATGCGGTCTGTTAGTGTTATTATGTAGTGCAAGTTAAGCGTAAGGCCTGCGGCCGACGAGCCATTGCGCAGAATAACACTAACAGACCGCATCTGAACGGGAACTGCTACAAAATGGTATTGTCATATCATTCCGCACGACATGCAAGATCTTCTTGTGACGCGAATTTACGCCTGTCGTGCCAGCATGTTTTAACCTAAATTCGGCAGTTCAAACCTATTGCGAGGGGCTACCACATTGAATCTTAAAATCTTTTTCAATCTTTTTTAACTCACCGTACGGGTGAGTACGGCTTCGCTAAAAAAGATTTTAATCTTCAACGCTCGAATTTAGGTTTAACTGGCACGACAGGCGGAAGACTATTTTTTATGTTTGTCAGTCGTCACGACCGTTTCTTTACCGTCTTCTTGCTGGGTCGCATCATCTGCATCCGTACCGTACTCAATTATATCTAACCATGCTTTTTCTACATCATTTAATTCACGTTTCTTTTGTGGAATGAGCAAACCACCGGGGAAAGAGAGACGAGGTTTTGATTTTTTATGAGTGTTGGTTGTCATGACGATCTCCCAGGTCGTTGTTTAATATTGATATTTTCTTGAAAAGCTTCAAAGAATGTACGCGCAACCTCTGATTGTTTTAAGATGCGCTTGTACCTGGCGTCATTATCAATGATTAATTCCCCTGTATTTGAAAAATGCGCATAAGCATACTCATAGAGTTTATGCTGGTTTTTTGTGAGATTCACAGTAGGATCAATCAAGATAATATTGCCAAGCATAGACTGATAGTGTGCCTTGAATGATTGCGCTAAAGCTTTTGTGTTTAGTTTAGCGTGTTTTACATAAAGCTCATGCGGGTTTTTTGTTTCACGATCCAAGTATATTTTTTTGCAGAAATGTAAAAAATCTTCAATGTTGAAAATGAGCATTTTACCATTCAGTGAATCGCCTGTGCAGATAGGTGATTTCGGTGTGTCGTGCGCTGTAGTATGTGATGCATGAATATGCGTCATGTCGTATATCTCTATTCGTGCATCCGTTGGTTGACTAATGATGTGTTGCATTGTGTTGGGCATTTCTCTACTTAAATCTTGTAGACTGAGCACAATATCTTTTACTTGTACAAATCTACCTGTGTTGTTAAAGCGCGTAATACAACCTTGCATTGCGCTGAGTGGGTTGTCATGTGCTGCTACAAAACAGCGTAAACGTCCACCATTCATTGTGGCGAAGTTAATTCTCTCGGGTGTTGCGATAATCATTTCCATGATGCAATTTGGAATGGGCAGACCTTGCGTTATATTTTGAGTGAGATTGGCCATGATTAATTTGCGAACCGCAACGGTTTCTGTATGTAATAATTTTCCGTGATATCGTTTGTCGGGCCCCAGATCATTTGGATCGCTGTTTTGCTGTAAAATAGCATGCCATTCATCGGGTAAAATACGACATAATTTGTCTAGTTTGACCCCCATTTGCATGAGATACCCCGTTAAGACGCCCTTGCCCGTTGCGGGTGCGCCGCTGATCATGTAAGTGATTCGTTCGCGTGGCGCGAATGTTTCTAATTTTTTTATCTCTCCACCGCGCAGCATTTTATTGAGTTGTGTTTGAACAGTCTCATGAAAGTGAACAGCCATGTTTTTTTTTGTGAGGTAATCACCGTATACCATCGTGATGATTTCATCGACTGACAATGTTAAATGGTGTGCGTTATAGGCACCCGCGGTTTCTCTTTTTTGACATGTTTGAACGATGAAGCGTAATATTTCATCGGCATCACTTTTTTCACGATGAGTGCGCTCTGCCTGACTGCGGCTGCTTTGAGAGACGTGCGTATACTGGTGATTGAGAGGTTGTAAATGACAGTTTTTGTAACATTGTGCAACGATATCAGCGAAGTGTGTAGGATGATCTGTGTGTATTTGCGTGATAACATTGGCAATGACATGATGTAGTAGTGTTCTTTTGGGCGTGAGATTAATGTAGTTGTCGGCTTCAGGCCCAAGTACTTGTGTGATTGCTCGCAGAGCAGATTCTGGTCGGGTAGCATGTCGAATGCCGGGATGAATGTCTGGAGATAAATGAAATCCTTTTGCAAATACTGTAGATAATTTTGTGTCAAGATGTGGCATGTTAAGACTGTCTTCGATAGAGGCTATGGCTGTAATAGGGATGTCTGTACGCTTGGCGCGTTTTGTGATGAGAGCTTGCTTAAACAAAGAAACGTGACGAGATCTCGTCATGACCTCTTCCTCTTTTATAATTTATTCTTAAGAGATTATTATAACATAACATGCAGACTTGTCCTATAAAAACTTATAAAACACAGACCCCACAACAAGTGCGGGGTGACAGGATGTATATTGTCACCCCGCACTTGTTGTGGGGTCTGGTGTTTCGTCGTGATTCTTATAGATTAGAGGCTACGAATTCCCAGTTGACTAACTGCCAAAAATGTTCAATGTAATTGGCGCGCACATTGCGATAGTCGATGTAGTAAGCATGTTCCCATACATCGCAAGTGAGTAATGCTGTTTTACCTTCTTTCATGGGGAGGCTAGCGTTATTGGTATTTAGAATTTCTAAGATGCCATCTTTATTTTTTGCAAGCCATGCCCAGCCAGATCCAAATAAGCTTGCGGCAGATTGAGAAAATAATTTTTTAAACTCATCAAATGAACCAAATTGTTTTTTAATTGCATCGGCTAAGTGGCCAGTGGGTTCGGAGGCACTCTTTGGTGCCAAGCAATGCCAGTAAAATGTATGGTTCCAAATTTGTGCGGCGTTATTAAAAATGCCACCCGTAGATTGCATGATAATGTCTTCTAGTTTCATGCTAGCCAATGGCGAGTCTTTGGTTAAATTATTGAGATTATTAACATAGGCTTGATGGTGTTTGCCATAATGATATTCGAGCGTTTCTTTAGAAAGATGAGGGGCAAGCGCATCGAGGGCATAGGGTAGTTTTGGTAATTCAAACATGTTGTTCTCCTTGTTGGGTCACTGATATTAAGAATGCGTCATTTACTCAATCACCTCACCCAATCGTTTCGTTAACACCTCGCAGCCCGTTTCTGTTACGAGCAGCGTGTGCTCCCATTGTGCAGACAGACTATGATCTTTTGTGACGACTGTCCAGCCGTCTGATAGAAGCTTCACATCGCGTTTTCCGGCATTGATCATGGGTTCGATGGTGAAAGTCATCCCTGATTTTAAGACAGCACCCTGATGTGGCTCTCCGTAGTGCAACACATTGGGCGCTTCATGAAAGCCTTTGCCGATGCCGTGACCGCAATATTCGCGTACGACGCTAAAATGATTGTTCTCGGCATGCTGTTGAATGGCAGCGCCAATATCGCCCAGCGTATTGCCGGGCTTCACTTGTTTGATGCCTAAATACAAACATTCCAATGTGATTGCGGTTAATCGATTTGCGAGAATTGAAGGTTCGCCCACAAAGAACATTTGACTCGTATCGCCATGATAGCCATCTTTGATGACGGTGATATCAATATTAATGATATCGCCATTTTTTAGCTTCTTAAGCCCCGGGATGCCATGACAAACAACGTGATTAATAGAGGTGCAGATTGATTTAGGAAACCCATGATAATTTAAGGGAGCTGGCGTGGCCTGTTGTGTCTCAGTGATGTATTTGTGTGCAATTTGATCGAGTTCATCGGTTGTGATATTGGCTTTAACATAGGGCCTGATCATTTCAAGCACGTCTGCCGCAAGTCGCCCGGCGATGCGCATTTTTTCAATTTCTTCTGGTGTTTTGATGATAATATCGGACATGTATTGTAGGGTTCCACTCTAAATTCTTGTTGATAAAAGCATTCTATGGTATAAAGTCAGCCTAAATTAAGCAATCGTTTCAAGCGTAAATTAATAAACTGCCCACACGTTGACCAGAACGTTCAATCGGGTGCTCTGTAGTGTCTTAAATATAGAGTTGATTGTAACGGGAAAACGGAGGCATAACCCAAGAGGAGTCGCTATGTCTATTACTATGCAGGATTTGTTGAAATCTGGTGCGCATTTTGGCCACCAAACCCGCTATTGGAACCCAAAGATGGCGTCTTATATTTATGGCGCGCGTAACAAAATCCATATTATTAATCTGGAAAAAACATTACCTTTATTTCGAGAAGCATTGAATGTTGTCAGTGGCATTACCACTAAAAAAGGCAAGGTTTTGTTTGTGGGCACCAAAATGGCTGCTCAAGAAATTATTCAATCAGAAGCTGAACGATGCAATATGCCTTATGTGAGCCGTCGTTGGTTGGGCGGCATGCTGACTAATTACAAGACGATTCGTCAATCAATTAAACGGTTGAAAGAGTTAGAAACGTTATTCGAAACGGGTAAATTCGGCCGTTTAACAAAGAAAGAAATATTGGGTCTGACACGTGAAAAAGACAAGTTGCTGCATAGTTTGGGTGGTATCAAAAATATGGGCGGTCTACCAGATGCCATTTTCGTGATCGACGTCGGTCATGAAAGTATTGCTGTTCGTGAAGCGAATCGTCTCGGCATTCCTGTGATTGGCGTAGTCGATACCAACAATGATCCTGACGGCATCACGCATTTAATTCCTGGTAATGATGATTCAACGCGTGCTTTGCGTTTTTATGCGAAAAGCATCGCAGACATTATTTTGGAAACGAATATTGATACACAGGAACCCGTGGAAGTCTCGGAAGATTTTGTAGAAGTGAAGAAAAAGACCGCCGCTATGAACGAAAAAAAGCATTCTGAAGCAGAGCGTGGCGCGGATCAAGATAGAGGAACCAGTGAATGACAGCGATTATTACAGCGGAATTAGTGCGTTCATTGCGTGAACGCACAGGCTCGCCAATGATGGAATGTAAGCGTGCGCTAGAAGCGACTGGTGGTGATATTGAAAAGGCGCTTGCTGAACTACGTAAATCAGGTCGCATGAAAGCGGATGCCAAGGCAGAGCGCGTCGCGAAAGAAGGGGTAATTATTGTGGTTCAAGATGGTAAGCGCGCCATGATGATTGAAGTAAATAGTGAAACTGATTTTGTGGCACGCGACAGTGCTTTCGCTGATTTTGTCAAAACATTGTCAGCGACCGCTTGGCAGCTTAATGTGAAAAGTGTTGATGCACTTTCTCCATTGCCTTTTCAAAACCCTGTTGCAATGAGCGTTGAAGAAGCTCGTCTTGGTTTGATTGCGCAGGTGGGTGAAAATATTCAAATTCGGCGCCTCGTTAATTGTCAGGTAGAGAATGGTATTGTAGGTACTTATCTGCATGGCCAGCGCATTGGGGTGATCGTGGCACTCAATGTGGATGATCAAGCATTGGCGCGTGATATTGCGATGCATATTGCAGCTAGTAAGCCTGTTGTTATCTCACCAGAAGATGTACCAGCAGCATTACTTGAGAAAGAAAAAGAAATTTACCAGGCCCAAGCTGCAAGCAGTGGCAAACCTAAAGAAATTGTTGAAAAAATGGTGCAAGGTCGTGTGAAGAAATATCTGGATGAAGTGAGCTTGCTTGGACAGCCATTTGTGAAAGATCCTAATCAAACAGTAGGTAATTTATTGGCTCAACGTCATGCTAAAGTACTAGCATTTTATCGATATGCCATCGGAGAGGAAGCAGCATAATGGTAGACAATGCAACGGTCGGCACAACCAAAGCTTATAAGCGAGTTTTAGTTAAGTTGAGCGGTGAGGCATTGCAGGGTGATCATCTGTTTGGGATTGATGCGAGCAGATTAGCGCGTATTGCACAAGAGATTGCAAATGCTGTTGAATCGAACGCGCAAATTGCTTTGGTCATTGGTGGCGGTAATTTGATTCGTGGCGCTGATTTAAGCGCGACAGGGTTTGATCGTATTACGGGCGACCAAATGGGGATGTTGGCAACGGTCATCAATGGACTTGCGCTACGTGATGCATTAGAGAAAAAAGGGGTGCCAGCAACACTGATGTCTGCATTTGGTGTGGCAGGTGTTGCAGATCAATACGATCGCTATCGTGTGCAAGCTTTGTTGCAAGAAGGTCGTGTTGTGATTCTCTCAGGCGGCACGGGTAATCCACTGGTCACGACTGATTCCGCTGCTGCATTGCGTGGTATTGAGATAGGCGCTGATATTGTTGTTAAAGCGACTAAAGTGGATGGTGTCTATGACCGTGATCCTATTAAAGATCCTACCGCTTCGCGTTATCAAAAATTAAATTACAATGATGTGATCAGCCAACGATTAGGCGTCATGGATTTAACTGCCATTTTGCTCTGCCAAGATCATGGATTGCCAATTCGTGTTTGTAATATGAATAAACAAAATGCCTTGAAACGCATTGTGATGGGTGAAGAAGTGGGTACGTTGATTGATAATGGAGAGTAATCAATGCAAGTAGTAATTAAAGATGCAGAAGTGCGTATGCAGAAATGTATTGAAGCATTCAAAGTTGAAATTGCTAAATTACGGACAGGACGTGCTCATCCTAGCATTCTAGACCATGTACGCATTGAGTATTATGGTAATGACGTGCCGATTCATCAGGTTGCAAGTATTACTGTCAGCGATTCACGAACACTGACCATCTCTCCTTGGGAGAAAAAACTGATTCCACTGATTGAAAAAGCAATTCTGAATGCAGATATTGGACTCAATCCCGTCACAACTTCAGATATTATGCGTGTGCCAATGCCTGCGCTTAACGAAGAACGTAGAAAAGAATTAATTAAAGTGATGCGTCATGAGGCAGAAGGAGCACGTGTGAGTGTGCGCAATGTGCGTCGTGATGCGAATGCAACATTGAAAGATGCGCTTAAGGCAAAGCAATTATCTGAAGATGATGAGCGTCGTTTGACGGATCTTGTGCAGCAATTAACAGACAAACATACCAAAGAAATCGATCGTTTGACGACTGTCAAAGAAACTGAGTTGATGGCGATTTAACCCGGATATTTCATCATATAGCGTAACGAGGGCGTGAAAAATGGCTTGTCTGCAAGGCGCAAGAAGAAAAATGACTGGGAGCATATTGTCTATATGCGACCAGTCATTTTTCTTTTTGCAACGCAGCAGACAAGCCATTTTTCACGTCCGCAGTAGCTATATGATGAAATATCCGGGTTAGATCGGCCATGAACTATATTTTGGCGTAAGTAACATTATGGCCACTCTTCCGCAACATATTGCAATCGTCATGGACGGCAATGGCCGTTGGGCTAAGAATCGGCATTTACCACATCTTGCTGGACACCGTGCAGGATTAACTGCAGCTCGCAATAGTGTGAAATATTGCGCTCAAAGACACATTCCCGTTCTATCTCTCTTTGCATTTAGTACTGAAAATTGGAAACGATCATCGTTGGAGGTGAATCATTTGATGGGTCTTTTTTTATCTGCACTGACAGATGAAATTGGCATGTTAAATGAGAATCATATTAGATTGCGTTTTATCGGTAATCGTACACGTTTTAAAAAAAAATTACTTGATAAAATGATAGAAGTGGAGACATCGACTGCCCAAAATACCGGCATGACATTAATTATCGCAGTTGATTATGGTGGCCAATGGGATATATTGGAGGCCTGTCGTCGCCTTGCAGTTGAGATTGAAGCGGGTCGGTTGATGAGTCATTCATTGACGATAGAGCATATTAGCAGTCAATTATCATTTGCGGATTTGCCCAATCCTGATCTTTTTATTCGCACCTCAGATGAGGCCCGTATTAGCAATTTTATGCTGTGGCAATTAGCGTATGCTGAGCTTTATTTTACCGATACTCTATGGCCAGATTTTGATGAGCAAGCTTTTGATAAAGCGATTCTATATTTTAGTGCCCGCGAAAGACGATACGGTGGGCGGAAGTGATGCTACAGTCAACATTCTAAATAGGATGATCACCCATGCTTAAACAACGCCTTCTGACAGCCGCCATATTGATTCCGCTGTTACTTGCTGTTTTGTTCGTTGCATCGCCTACGCAGTTTTATGTTGTGATGTTTATGGTGAGTTTATGGGCTGCGTGGGAGTGGGCGGGCCTCATGGAAATTCAAGATGTGCCCGTTCGATTGCTTTACGTATTTGCAATGGGACTCGTGCTGGTGAAGGCGTTAATGATGCCCATTTTGCCTGTGCTTGTCGTCGCTGCGATTTGGTGGGTAGTGGCTATCGTCATGATTGTACGTTATGCCTATGGCTATCATTCACTTAACCGCAATTTTGTGATGCGTGGCATGATTGGCATGCTCGTACTGGTACCCTGTTTAGTTGCTTTGTGTTACATTCGCCGCCAAGAACAAGGACAAATGATTCTGTTGTTTTTGTTTGCACTGGTTTGTGGTGCTGATACGGTTGCTTATTTTGTTGGCAAGCAATGGGGGAAGAATAAATTAGCCCCTCTGGTGAGCCCACAAAAAAGTATTCAAGGTCTGGTAGGCGCTTTAGTTTTTGCCGTATTGCTGACAAGCATCGTGCTTTGGATGAGCCATGCGCCATTTATGTATGGATCTTTAGTGATGGGTGCGATATTGGGCATCGTTTTAATTTCTGTTGTTGGCGATTTATTTGAAAGTATGTTAAAACGCGAAGCGAACTTGAAAGATGCGAGTCAGTGGTTGCCGGGTCATGGCGGCTTACTGGATAGAATAGATAGTCTCACTGCAGCAGCACCCTTTTATGCATTATGTATATGGGTATTTCATAGATATATAGAAACATGAAAAAAATAATATTATTGCTACTTTTCATATCCTTTTCGAGTACAACACTTTTTGCTGAGTCTTTCGTAATTAAAAAGATTGTTGTTGAAGGAGGTAATCGCGTGACAGCTGCCACTGTCTTGCATTATTTACCTATTAAGCGTGGCCAGACTTTGCAGTCAGATAATACAAGTGCGCTTTTACACAAGCTCTATCAAACTGGGTTATTTGAACGGATCACCTTCTCAAGGTCGGGCAACACTTTAATTGTTCATGTCGTTGAGAATCCTACACTCGGACAAGTGAAGATTAACGGCAATTCTGTTATTTCAACCGAACAACTAAATGATGCGATGAAACATCTTGATATTGTTGCAGGCAGAATATTGCGACCTGCGTTGCTTGAAAATGTTAAACAGAGTTTGCTGCATCAATACTATCAGTTAGGGTATTTTAATGCACGCATTGAAATCACCGAAACACCTCTCTCTAATAAACGTATTTTTCTGCATATAAACATTTCAGAAGGGTTGCCTGCAAAAGTGCGACGCATCACTATTTTGGGCAATCATGTGTTTGATGAAAAAACATTGATTAAGCAGTTAAATTTTACGACGAGCGGCATTTTTACTTTGGTGACACATAGCGATCGTTACTCTGAAGAAAATTTAGAAGGTAGTTTGGAAAAATTACGTGCTTATTATATGGATCGTGGTTATTTGCAGTTTTCTATTCAATCTTCTCAAGCAGAGATTACGCCAGATCGTAAAGCAGTTTATGTTGTGATTGTTGTGCATGAAGGCGAAACGTTTAAAGTAAGCGGGGCACAAGTTAAAGCACCAAGTGACTTACAGGCAAAATTACAGAAATGGGTGACGATGAAAAAAGGCGACTTATTTTCACGCGAAAAAATCATGCAGACTGAAAAAGACATGATGGCGTTATTGGGTGATTATGGTTATCTATTTGCGGCCATTACCGTGCATCCTGTCGTTAATGAGCGGGCGCGAGAAGTCTCATTGGTTTTTGAGATTAAACCCGGCAAACGTATTTATGTTCGCCATATCATGTTCACTGATCATAATCGTACGAATGATGAAGTTTTGCGACGCGAGATTTTACAATGGGAATCTGCGCCCGCATCGATGACACAATTAGAGGCGTCCAAGCAACGCCTTAAATTATTACCTTTTATTCGTGAAGTGGACATGTCTATTAAGCCTGTTCTCCATGCACACGATGAGGTGGATGTTAACTATCAAGTTAAAGAAGATAATTCAGCTAGTGCTACCTTTAAAGTGGGTTATTCTCAGATTGAGCGCGTTATTTTTGGATTGGGCTTTAACCAAAAGAATTTTCTTGGTACAGGCAATACGTTTGGTGTGAATTTTCAACACAGCAAATATGAGCAATTTGATTCAATCGAATACACCAATCCTTATTATACGCCAGAAGGTATCAGTCGAACGGTGCGTGTGTCTGCATCGCGCGTTGATCCGCGTGGCGCGGGCGTGAATAACGGCTACACGACACACGATTATGATGCAGATGTATTATATGGCATTCCAATTGGGCAGGAGAATACAACCAATCGTGCTTTTGTTGGTTTTGGTTACCAGGATGCCATTGTTTATTTGATTCCTGGCGGCGTTTCACAACAAATTAATAGTTTTGTTACGTCACATGGTACGCATTTCCAGATGTTTGATGTAAAAGTGGGCTTGAGTCGAGATAGTCGCGATAAGGCCATTTTCCCAACAGCAGGTACTGAGCAATCACTGTTTTTAGACACATTTGCACCGCTCGCCGCGCAATCTGTTGGTTATTATACTGTGAGTTATCGCAGCAAATGGTATCAGCCGATTCATGGCCCCTATATTTTGTTAACACGCACCGATTTCAGCTATGGTAATGGTTTTGGCGGTATTGGTGATTATCCGTTCTTCCGTAATTTTTATGCGGGTGGTATTGATTCTGTTCGTGGATTCCAGGGGTACACTTTGGGGCCGCGCGATTCGAACGGTAAACCGTTTGGTGGTAATATTTTAGTGGATGGTAGCGTTGGATTGATCTTTCCTAACCCGATGTCAGATAACTTACGTACTTCTGCGTATTTTGATCTGGGTAATGTGTATACCTCTTTAAATAATCGTAGTTTTGGCGGGCAAAGTATTGATTCTGGTGCAATACGTTACTCTGTGGGTGTTGAAGCGGATGTGATGACACCGTTTGCGCCGATTCGTTTGAGTTTAGCTAGAGCGATTAATATTCGCAGAGCGCCAAGCGATTATTTAGAAGCATTTCAATTTGCTATAGGGGCAAATTTCTGATAAAAAACTAGACTGGTATGGATTACCTTAATCAACTGGAGAGTGCTATGAAGATGATGAAAAGATTTTGCGTGTTGGCTAGCGCGCTTTTGCTTGCAAGTGCTGCAGGTGTTGCAACGGCTAAAGATGCTGCGGTATCTACCACCGGCATGAAAGTTGCTGTTGTCAATGTTCAGCAAGTATTACAGCAATCACCCCGTGTTGCTGCTTTAAGCAAGAAGTTGGAAGGTGATTTTAAAGATCGCCAAACCAAGATTGGGGATGAGCAAAAGGCATTACAAGATGAGTTAGATCAGTTCAAGAAAACTTCAGCGACTATGTCACAAAAAGATCGTGATGATATGCAAAAGAAAATTACGACAAATCGCGCTGAGTTAGTTAAGAAAGTCGTTGCTTACCAGCAAGATTTACAAAAAGAGCAAAATAAAGCAATGCAAGGTATTCTGCATGATCTCAATGCCATTGTGACTGATATTGCTAAGAAGCAATCCTATGCATTGGTGTTAGATGCACAAGCTGTGATTTATGCATTAGATGGTACCGATATCACCAAAGATGTCGTGAAACAATTTAATGGCTAGAATGATTGGTTGAATAGACTGTTAAAATCTGCGTCCCCCTCTCCTCCCGCTTTTCGGGAGGAGAGGGATGGGGAGAGGAGGGCTCAATTAATTAAACATGCTCTCTTAATACTATGAAAGAAAATCGACATTACTCTCTGAAGGAGTTGACGCACGGATTAGATGTTATCGTGCGAGGCGATTCCAATTGTGTGATTACGGGTGTGTCGTCTATTCATGAGGCGAAAGCAGGCCATCTTACTTTTTTGATGAATGCATTATATCGCAAATATTTACCTTCTACACAAGCATCTGCAGTGATTCTCAGCGAAGCAGAGGCGGCAAATTGTCCCTGTACGGCTGTCATCACATGTTCTCCCTACTCTATTTATGCTCGAATGGCAGCTTATTTTGATCAAAAAAAGCGTCCATTGCCTGGTATTCATCCAACAGCATCGATTGGCGAGCATTGCGAGATCGGGCAAGATGTGAGTATCGGGGCACATAGTGTGATTGGAGATCATGTGAGCATTGGGGCAGGCACTGTCATAGGCCCTGCTTGCACGTTAGGCGACTATGTTGTGATTGGAGAGGCATCCTGCTTGGATGCACATGTCACGCTCTACCACCTTGTTGTAGTGGGGCAACGTGCACACTTCTCGAGTGGTGTTGTTGTGGGTAGTGATGGCTTTGGTTTTGCAAATGATCAAGGGGCTTGGCATAAAGTGCCCCAATTAGGGACGGTTGTGATAGGCGATGATGTTGCGATTGGTGCAAATACGACCATTGATCGTGGAGCAATAGGTGATACAAAGATTGGCGATGGTGTAAAACTAGATAATCTGATTCAAGTTGGGCATAATGTGAGCATTGGAGCGCACACGGTGATTGCTGGGTGTACGGGTATTTCTGGCAGCACTAAAATTGGCAAGCACTGCATGATTGGAGGCGCTACTTGTTTTGCAGGACATCTCACTATTTGTGATCATACCATCGTCACTGGCATGTCGAGTGTCACGAAATCGATTACAGAGCCTGGGATGTATTCTTCAGGTATTGTAGGTGCTGTACCCAGTCATGAGTTTCGCAAACAGAATGCTCGGTTCTATCGTTTGGGTAAGTTGATGGATCGCGTGAAAACACTAGAAAAAAAAATGACACAAACGATTGCTTCCCCTCTTCCAGAGGGGGAGAGTCACAAGTAAATGGGAAAATACATAGAATGAATACACAGCTCGACATACAAGCTATATTAAAATTATTGCCACATCGCTATCCTTTTTTGTTAATTGATCGCGTGCTTGAGTTTGTACCCGACCAATCACTGGTTGCGCTTAAAAACATCACGATGAATGAAAATTTTTTTATGGGACATTTCCCAGAACGTCCCACGA
>MGYE01000039.1:0-3093 GCA_001801625.1 Gammaproteobacteria bacterium RIFCSPHIGHO2_12_FULL_42_10 | reverse complement strand
ATTATTTTGCTGGTATTGATAAGGCACGTTTTCGTCGTATTGTGGTGCCTGGCGATCAATTGATTTTAAAAGTACAGGTTTTGAAGTCAAAACGAGATATTTGGAAATTAGCAGGATCCGCTTTTGTAAATGACGAGCTGGCATGCTCTGCAGAATTTATGAGCGCACGAAAAGTTATTGCGTCGTAATGCATTGTCATCCCGCGCTAAAAACTGCGCGGGATGACAAAGATAAATGATTACGCAGGGTTAGTTGGGGGATACTTGCGCCGGACTAGATTTTTTCGAGGAGAATAAGTGATGATTCATCAAACAGCTATCATCGATAAAACAGCGCTTATTGCGAAAGAGGTAGAGATTGGTCCTTATTCTGTGATTGGCCCTGAAGTTGAAATTGGCGAAGGGACTGTCATCGGTCCGCATGTTGTCATTCAAGGCCCAACACGTATTGGTTGTCACAATAAGATCTATCAATTTGCATCATTAGGCGCTGCATCACAAGATAAAAAACATACAGGTCAGCGTGCTTATCTTGAAGTGGGTGATCGCAATATTATTCGCGAATGTACAACGTTAAATCGTGGATCAAAAGAGGGGACGCTTACAAAGATTGGCAACGATAATTTATTGATGGCCTATGTACATATTGCGCATGACTGTATCGTAGGAAACAATGTTGTTTTTGCAAATAACGCGTCTTTAGCAGGACATGTGATCGTAGAAGATTACGTGATTTTAAGTGGTTTTTCGGGCGTTTTTCAATTTTGCCGTATTGGTGCACATAGTTTTGCAACGACGAACTCCGTCATTATTAAAGATGTGCCACCTTTTGTGAAGGTAGCCGGCTATTATGCTAAACCGTATGGGTTAAATACAGTTGGGCTAGAGCGATTAGGGTATAGCGCGGATATCGTCAAGCGCTTGCGTCAAGCCTATAAGATTATTTATCGTAAAAAACTGACTATTGTGAATGCGCTAGAAGAGTTAAAGCAGATGAATTGCGAGTATGTCAATAAATTAGTGCACTTTATTGAAGGCTCCGACGCAGGGATTGTGCGTTGAAGATTGGCATTTTAGCAGGTGAGTCATCGGGCGATTTAATTGGCTCCATGCTCATTAAGACGCTTTCAAAGTTGGATCCTAATCTAGCAGTTGAAGGGATGGGTGGTCCACTGATGATCGAAGCAGGCTGCAAAAGTCTTTTTGATATCAATCGATTGTCTGTGATGGGTTTTATTGAGCCCTTGAAGCGTTTGCCCGATTTAATGCGCCTTTCAAATGATGTCTGTCGGCATTTTATTGCTAATCGTCCCGATGTGTTTATTGGGATCGACTCTCCAGATTTTAATTTCAATGTGGAAAAAAAATTACATGCTGTTGGTATTCCGATCATTCATTATGTCAGTCCCAGTGTTTGGGCGTGGCGGCGATATCGTGTGCGTAAAATTGCGAAAATTGTTGATTTAATGCTGACGCTTTTTCCATTTGAAGCGGATTTTTATAAAGCACATCACGTGCCTTGTCGTTACGTGGGACATCCTTTAGCAGAACGTATTCCATTTCAAATAGAGACACTTGCCGCACGTCGTGCATTAGGCATTGAAGAAGATAAAACGTATGTGGCGCTTTTGCCGGGCAGTCGACATCAAGAGATTCGTTATCTCGCAGAACCGTTATTGCTAGCCGCTAAAAAAATTCAACAAGCTTTACCTGATGTGCGTTTTTTAGTTTCATTTGTCAATCCGAAACATACAGCAGCTTTTGCGCATGCAAAACAAGCAGTTGCCTTTGATTTACCCATACATTTTTTTGAGAATCGCTCACATGACATACTCGCAGCATCCAATGTGGTGATTGTAAAATCAGGTACGGCGACTTTAGAAACGATGTTATTTAAAAAACCGATGGTCATTGTGTATCGTACTTCAAGGCTCGCTTATTTTTTAGCAAAATGCCTCGTTCATACACCCTATATTGGGTTGCCAAATTTATTAGCAAATAAACGGTTGGTTCCTGAGTTGATCCAAGAAGCGGCAACGCCTGATGCAATTGCAGATGCTGCGCTACATTACTTGCAACATCCTGATCAATGTACACAATTGCAACATCAATTTGAAGCATTGCACCTGGAGTTGATGGTGGGGGTGGGGGCAGCGGATGCAGTGCGTGAATTTATGAGTACTTGTAGTGCGTAAGGTGAATGTGCCGCAATTAAAATCTGGCATGCGCTTTTCTAATCAAATAAACGCGTGAATAATTTTGTCGGGAGCCAATTGCCTTTTAATATTAGAATCATATTACGCATAGAAGTCATCTCTCGGCATTAAATCTTGATTGATATATCTATTATGATATATTTGACATTATGACAGGAAAAGAAATTATCAAGTTACTCGAACAACACGGCTGGTCAGTGTTACGAATCAATGGCAGCCACTACCGAATGGGAAAAGGTAGCATGAGAACAACTGTTCCTGTTCATGGTAAACGCGACTTAGGCAAAGGCCTTATTTCCGCAATTGAAAAACAAACGGGGGTCAAACTAACATGAACGTACTCTATCCAGCTATTTTCGAATATGATAAATCGGAAAAGCGATATACCGTTAGCTTCCCTGATTTATCAGAAGCTATTACAGAAGGTGAGACTTTAGAGGAAGCGATTTTTAATGCGTCTGAAGTCTTAACCTTAACCCTTGAAGGCCGAGTCGACGAAGGAATAGATATTCCACGCCCTTCAAGCCGAAAATCAGCAAAGTATATTGCGCCCTCTGCTAGAGCACAGGCGGCATTGTTATTAAGATGGGCCAAAGGTGACCATACAACAGCTGAAATTGCACGCGCCTTAAATACATCCTGGCCTGCAGTATCCCGCCTTGAAGATTTACATCATTGGCCTAGCTTACGACAATTGGAAAGAGCTGCGGCGACAGTTGGTCATAGACTAGTGATTTCCATGGAACCTGTTTCTGGTCATCACAAATAATCTTTAGTCCTCCGCCAGCAGTGATCGCAATCCACCTGGGGTCGCATCGGTACGGCTCTCTGTGGACTACATGATGAAGTCTATTATGTCAAATCAACCACCACAGATG
>MGYE01000038.1 GCA_001801625.1 Gammaproteobacteria bacterium RIFCSPHIGHO2_12_FULL_42_10 | reverse complement strand
GAGGCGCCCTTGTAATCTCTTGATACAGCAAAAGCACCCTGTACGTTCTTTTTTCTCTCCGGAAGATCAAGCGTGCTTTGCGCAACAGTCGCTTTAATGCGTGTTAATCCAGCAATATCAAGTGGGATTTTAAAGTACTTGCTGATAGGGCGCGCAATCTCGAGCGCCTGATTAAAGCCGCGCTCTTTTAAACGCAGTGGATGTAACGGCACGGGTATGATGAGGTCAGGCAAAACGACAGACTGTCGCAAACTAGCTGTTTTTATTTTTGCGACAAATAAGTCGCCAAATAATCTAGCAAATTGTAGTTTCTGTTGAAACTTCAGGACCGCAATCATCCGCGTCACAGGCGCTTCATATTTCAGCAAAGCGAAAGCATGGTCAAATGGTGGTGGATCTATCAAACATTGTCCGCACAGCCTAACCGTTGATTGGAGACTCGGACAAACTGGTAAATATTGCGCACACCGAACACAAAAATGAGATAAAATAGGCAAATTATTTTCACACGGCAAACAAATATTATGTGGGCGCAGAGAGCGCATGCCGCATAACACACAATTCAGTGGTAATAATCGCATGAGCAAATTTGGAAACATAATCCACTCCCCGCATGACTATGCACGCGCTGCACAAATAGCTCATGAGGCAGAAAATGAAATGTTATCGCGATTAGATTGGATGACCCTCACCCCTCGCGTCATTTTAGACATTGGCTGCGGCGAAGGAAAAAGCACTCAACAATTACGCTTGCGATATCCGAAAGCAACCGTACTTGCGCTAGATTTATCGTGGCCTATGATCGAACACGCAAAACAAACAACTCATCAGATTCTGTGCCTACAAGCAGACGGCAAAACACTACCACTCCGCAATCAGTCAGTCGATCTTATTTTTGCAAATTTTGTTTTGCCGTGGCAGCCCGATATCACGCGCGTCCTGACTGAATGGCAACGCGTTTTATCATCCGATGGCTTGTTGATGTTTACCATGCTCGGCTTAGATACTTTACAAGCGTATCAAACCTTCTTTCCCAAAGAAACGCATCCAACACTTTATGATATGCACGATGTGGGTGATTGCTTATCACAAATTAATTTTTCAGATCCTGTTTTAGATGTCGCTCGCTATGAAATGGCTTACCACGATCCAGAGCGTTTGGTCAGTGATTTACTGGCGAGTGAATTATGGATGCCACAAGATAGCACCACTGAAAAAGAAGCAACCAAAATGATCTACAATCTGACACCTACGGAAGATGGATGGCCGCTGACTTATGAAGTCATATACGCACACGCTTTTAAGGCGCCACCAAAAACACCCGGCATGGCAAGAATACCGCTCACTAACTTACAAAAATCATTACCATCTAAAACATAGTTTGATTTGGCTGGTGGATTACGGAAAAAAGCGCTTTTTGCCGTAATCCACCAGTTTTTTTGCATCATCCACTAGAGTAATCCACCAATAATCCACTGGATCAAATTTCATAGACCCCTACACAGCGCGTGATTTCAAACGCAGTATGCGGATGACGTCTGATTGTCGATGTAATTTACGCATAATGCGTGCAAGATGAGAACGATTTTTAACGGTCACCGTCATTTCAACATGAAAATGATGTACATCGCTTTCTTGAGCACGCAACGTCATAATATTTGCGTCAAGCTCGGCGAGTGCCGTTGTCACACCACCCAAGCTGCCGCGCTTATTCAGTAAATCGATTTGAATATCTACGGAAAAATCACCAGCAATATTATTTTCCCACAACAAAGGAACACATCGCTCCACTTGATGTTGAAACGCAAGCAGATGCGGACAACTCATCAAATGTACTTCGAGTCCTTGCCCCTCTTTAATTAAACCTGCAATATGATCGCCAGGAATAGGTCGACAGCATTTCGCATAACTCAAAACCAATCCTTCTGTACCTTGAATCGTTAAGGGATGCAACGCATCCCCCGAAGTTAATTGGCTGCTAAATGATTTTGAAATTTGCTTTGCCACAAGCGGAGCGGGTCGATTACCCATACCCACTTCTTCAAACAAATGCGCAATTGATTCTAATTGCGAAGCATCCACAATCGCCTGTAAAACAGGTGTTGCAATCTGACCTAACTCAAGCCCATAAGTAAACAATGCTTTTTCAGTCAAACGTTTTCCGAGTGCGATGGATTCTGCGTGTTGTTGTCGTTTCAAATAATGCTTAATGTGACTGCGCGCTTTGCCCGTCACAACAAAATTTAACCATGCCGCATTGGGTCTGGCATTTTGTGTCGTAATAATCTCTACCTGTTGCCCGCTCTCAAGCGGCATACTGAGCGGCGACAAGCGTTTATCAATTTTCACTGCAACACAAGTATTGCCAATAGCAGAATGAATCGCATAAGCAAAATCAACGGCTGTTGCGCCAAATGGTAATTCAATGATCTTACCTTTGGGTGTAAAAACATAAACTTCGTCAGGAAATAAATCACTTTTTACATGCTCAATAAATTCTAGTGAATTTCTAGCGCTTTGATCCATCTCAACCATGCCTTGCAACCAGGCATTCGCACGCGACTGAACATCATGCAAAGCTTTTTTCTCCGTTTTATACAACCAATGTGCCGCAATACCATTTTCTGCAACCTTATGCATTTCTTCGGTACGAATTTGCGCTTCAATGGGCACACCGTAAGGTCCAAATAAAATAGTATGTAATGACTGATAGCCATTTGCCTTGGGGATGGCAATGTAATCTTTAAAACGTTGTGAGATTGGTTTAAATAACCCATGCAACAAACCTAACACACGATAACAGGTATCCACCTTGCCAACCGTAATACGAAACCCGTACACATCCATGATTTCAGAGAAAGAAAGATGCTTCTCATGCATTTTCTTATAAATACTATAGAGATGCTTTCCTCGACTAGATAAATTAACAGAAGACAGCTGCGCCTTTGTAATGGCTTCACGAATCTGTGTTTCAATCAGCGCCATAATCTCATGACGGTTACCACCTGCTTTTTCAACCGCTGTTTTTAATATCTTATATCGCAAAGGATAGAGCGCTCGGAAACCCAAGTCTTCTAGCTCAACGCGAAAAGCGTGCATACCCAACCGATTGGCGATGGGGGCAAAAATTTCGAGTGTTTCTAGTGCGATTCGTCGCCTTTTTTTAGCGGGCAATCCATGTATCGTGCGCATATTATGTAAACGGTCCGCTAATTTAACGAGGATAATACGAATATCACTCGCCATTGCCATGATCATCTTGCGAAAATTCTCAGCCTGTGCTTGCGCATGATTTTCAAAGTTAATTTGGGTTAACTTCGTCACACCATCTACCAAATTAGATACTTCTTGACCAAATTGATTAATAATGTTTGTTGTATTAACAGATGTATCTTCAATCACATCGTGCAAAATGGCTGCGGTAATCGTTTCCACATCCATTCGCATTTCCGCAAGAATTAAAGCAACCGCGACAGGATGAGTAATGTAGGGCTCACCGCTATACCGAATTTGATCACCATGTGCTTTTTTCGAAAATTCATAGGCTTTTTCAATACTTGCGAGCTCATTACCCGTCATGTATTGCTGTAGTTCAGTCTTAAGAGAGGCAAATATATTCATGATGAACTTTATCTTAACATTAAAATAAATAAGTCACCTTATGTAGCGGATATTATTGTTGTATACTGGTCTGACGGAATGTCTGTTTCTCACAAAGGAGATGTGCCATGTCATGCGAAAAATCTAAGTACCATACGTCACTCTGTCCCTGTGCATTTGGTTTAGCGCTCGGCCTAACAAGCGCAATCGCCATTTTAGTTTGGTCAATCTGGATGATGTACTACGGTGTACCATCAGCCATGGCAGGCCATGTCATGGTGCCCGCTAGTGCCGCCGAAGTCGTTGTGTGGATGGCCATCGCTTTACTAAAAGGGTTCATATTTGGTTTTGTGTTAATTGCGTTATATAACTGCATTGGTGGTCATAAATCACGTTGCAAAACATCATGTGGCAAAGGAGGCAACAGTGGCTGCGGCTGTGGTAACCCCAATTGTAACTGTAAGTAGCACCCACGCGCCAAAAGCGATAGGACCGTACTCTCATGCCATCAAAGCAGGAGAGACGGTCTATCTCTCTGGCCAAATCCCGCTTGACCCAAACAGCATGATGCTTGTTTCTTCTGATTTCAAAGCACAAGCCAATCAAGTGTTTACCAATATTCAATGGGTTGCAGAAGACATGGGGAGCAAGCTCAATCAAATTGCGAAACTTACGATCTACCTAACAGACATTGCAAACATGCCCGTTTTAAATGAGGTCATGATGCAATATTTTAATGCACCGTATCCTGCCCGCACCACCATTCAAGTCTCAGCTCTTCCCAAGCTTGCACAAATTGAAATTGATGCAATCCTCATCTTATGATGATAGCCGATCCATCGTGCAAATTTGGCTAGTCTATCAGCACATAACGTTTTCTATACAAAACAAACTACGCAAACCATGTCCATCACAACAGAGTAGTCCCTGTATGCTTATAATGATGTTGATATATTATTATTTTAAACAGCTATTCTGTTGATTATCCGTAAAATCAATGATACTATTGTTGTATGATAATCTTTCAACGCATACTTAAACTGATCCCTTTGCTGCAGAAAAAATCATTTTTTTTATTGGGACCGCGCGCTACTGGAAAAAGCTTTTTAATTCGCACGGAACTCAATCACAAAGCGATTAGTTTAAATCTACTACGCACTGAATTATATTTAAGACTCACCACGTCGCCCTGGGAACTGGAATCAATTATTGATGCAGAACTTGCGAAAAAACCGGTTGAGTTTATCGTCATTGATGAAATTCAAAAAATCCCTATGCTGTTAGATGAGGTCCATCGACTAATAGAAGAAAGAAAATTATGTTTTCTCCTCACAGGTAGTAGTGCACGCAAATTAAAAAAAGGACACGCCAACCTACTTGCAGGTCGCGCATGGACAGCCAATTTATATCCACTCAGCATTGCTGAAATTCCACATTTTAATCTAGAACGCTACTTAAGATTTGGCGGTTTACCAACAGTCTATGCTAGTAAAACCCCACAAGAAGAACTGAATGCTTACACGCAAACCTATCTTTATGAAGAAATTCAATCCGAAGGGCTCGTGCGAAAATTACCGCAGTTTTCGCGATTTCTAGTCACAGCAGCACTTGCAAATGGACAAATACTTAACTTTGCAAATATTGCAAACGATACAGGTGTGCCAGCTGCTACGGTGCGAGAATACTATTCTATTTTAGAAGATACACTACTTGGCTTCATGTTACCGCCTTGGACAAAATCAAAAAAACGCAAGGCACTTTCAACTGCAAAATTTTATTTATTTGATACAGGTGTTTGTCATACACTTGCACAAACAAAGACAATAGATAGAAACTCCGATTTATATGGCCGAAGTTTTGAACACTGGGTTGCGCTCGAACTCAGAGCTTACTTAAGCTACAGAAGATTCGATCAATCGCTCTGTTACTGGCGCACAACACACCAACAAGAAATTGATTTTGTTATAGGCGATGAAATTGCAATTGAAGTCAAAACGACAAAACGCATGACACCGCATGATTTAAAAAACATTAAATTACTCCAAGAAGAACATATTATCAAAAAATTCTTTTTAATCTCGCAGGATCCAATCGAATCTAAACAAGATAATATTCACTGCATGCACTGGAAAACTTTCATGCAGCAACTATGGCTAGACAAGATCATATAGAACCAGTTCGGAGTTTAATGCTTTAAAAATCAATTAATTATAAAATTTTTTGTTGCAAAATAAATGAGCTGATCGTATCTTTACGATTTTTCTACTGCTTAAAGTAAGGAAAATTGCGATGGATATGCATTGATCACCCCATTTCTGCAGTTTCATAAATTTTCTGGACAGGGTCAAAAAGGAATGAAATAATTTTCTGTCGTAGTTCTGTCATCCCCATTATTTTTTTCTGTATCACATTTTTCATTCGAATATAAATGACATCAACCCCTTCCATCAATTGGAAAATCCAGCGCATGGTTGGATTTTTAATTGGCTTATTAATTTGATTTGGTAATGTTTCACTTGTTTCAGCCAGTTGTTCGCGCAAATGTTTTTGTGCAACGGAATACACTAGCAAGGAAAGTGTCATAATCATCAACAACGCCATAATTCTCGCTAGTTTTTTTTAAGAAAAAGGATGAAACAAAAAATTGTGGGTCTTTTAGAAATCGAAATCCCCGCTCCACACTTGCATTTTGATTTTTGTACGCTTCAATAACAGCGCTTACCTCTATATTTTTTATTGCGATGATCATTTGGCCAAATCAATTTGGATGGCTTGCTTATTTATTTACGGGATTAGTTTTATTAACGAGTTATTTGCATGTACAGCAGTTTATTATTTTTAATAAAGCAATTAATACAAGATTGCTATACCCCACCCCGTGTGTGAGTAGACCCACCGGATCGCTCCGGTGAG
>MGYE01000037.1 GCA_001801625.1 Gammaproteobacteria bacterium RIFCSPHIGHO2_12_FULL_42_10 | reverse complement strand
AAAAAAGGATGCCAGATGCTACTACTTTGGCGTATTTGACTTGTATCGCCTCGCGTCCTAAAGAAATACTAAAAATTCTTCATCCGCATAAAGATAGATAAGTTGTAATAGCTTCAGCCATCCCTGCAAATCCTTGCGGAGAGATTAGTTCCACTACTTCCATTAATTTAGTATTATCTACGCGCACGGCCATTGGCTTCTCCTTTTGGCAATCGTTGAAAATTGCACCAAAGTGACCCTAATTATAAACGGTTGCAAAATCCGGGTAAGGATGGATCGGCAGCAAATAAATTGGCATGGCAACGATCTGTGGTTCTGGATGCACAAAATCATTGATTTTTATTGCGCCAAACATCACGATAGCCTGTGCGACAAGCGCCTTCTCCTACCTATGCAATCGATTGAATTGCAGAGCAGGCGGGACGAGGTATTGAGGCGGGGGAATTTTTCGGACCAATTTTTTCTTAAATTAAGATACAAATTCTCGCATGGTTATTGTGGATCTGTACCTTCAATCACAGGTAATAATAATCTCAATTTTCAACATGTCAACCATCAAGTTAATTGATCGTGCTATGATGAATATTATTCTTCTCGCCATAATAAACAAACGCAGGTGTTTGATCGTCACCTAGCCCTTGATGTGGCCGAACATGATTATAAAATTCAAAATACTCTTTTAGCCCTTGTCTGGCATCTGTAACATTCTGCCATTCACGTCGGTAAACACATTCATATTTTACAGAACGCCATAATCTTTCTACAAATATGTTATCTAGTGCGCGGCCTTTTCCGTCCATGCTGATTTTGATTTGGTGAGCTAATAGCATCTCTGTAAATTTTTTACTGGTAAATTGCGCGCCTTGATCGGTATTGAAAATAAAACATTTTCCTTTTGTTAATACACGTTCCAATGTTTCAATGCAAAAGTTTGCTTCCAGGCTGATGCTCAATTCCCAATCTAGGACATAACGACTGTACCAATCAATGATCGCCATTAAATACACAAAGCCTCGCTGTAGGCGAAGTAGAGTAAGACACGGGGCGTAGTCGAACTATTTCCCCGCATCTCCTCCCCAAACTGTACATGCACCTTGCAGCGCATACAGCTTTCCATTTAGGAGTGGCTTAAAGCCATTGCAACTTCATTATAGCGGGACGTTCTCGTGTGTCTTGTTTCCTCACGTTTAATGTAAGGATTAGACTCTGGATTACGCCATTTAAATTGACTTTTATTACTAGTCATAAATCTTTTTAGAGGGACTCTTTCATAGCAAAGCCACTATATTTACTTTTAGGTATAGTTGTTACTGGTCGCATGTTATTACAAGGCCCACGTTTGCGGATGATTCGATGTCCTAAAAAGACAAAACCATCATCTATGTGTGTGATGTGAGTTTTGTTAATGTTGCGTGTCAGAAATAATTTATTTTCTAAAAATTCTCTACATTCTTCGCGAAACATCTCCGCATGCGCTTTGTTTCCTTTCACTATTAGAACAAAGTCATCCGCGTACCTGCAGTAGGAAAGCGCAGGTAACCATTGGCGATTTTCCTTGATCGTAATGGGTCGCTTCTGTTTTATTCTAAAATTCCAGCTCCAGCGATCTTTTCTGGTCTTCTTATTTAGATATTTCTTTTCTAACCATTCATCAAACTCGCAGGTTGTGGTTGATACGTACCACTCAGGAGCTGCGTACGTATTGTATCCAGGTGTTCAGGTAGGTTCTGAATAAATTTTTCTTTATTCATATTATCTACACCGGGCGTGTTTGCACCACTTGATGCTAAAGTTATTCTTGCAGCTTCTTGTAACCAAATGCGATTAGCAATCAGTCGAAGTACTCGATTAAAACGTCTTGTTTTATCTTCGCTTGACCACGTTGCTAATTTGTTTTGTATTTCACTGATTATCAAAGGTCTTCACCTCATTAAGGTCAGATAATTTAATTAACAAATCTCTTAAACTGTTTTCCTTCGCCATGTAATGAGCTTTCCTCATCTCAGACTACTACGAAAACTCCGCCAATTTGTTTGGATATTAGAGCCTTATTTCCGTTACCACCAAACAAACCTTCTGTCGTATGCTGAGTCCTGGATAACCTGGCTCCAACCATGCACGTCGATCATCCGCTAAACTGGCTACATTTTTTTTTCAAAAAGTCATTCTCAACTTTTAGCCGTCCGATTTGTTGGTAGAGCTCAGCCAGTTGTGACTCATAATCAACTTGCAATGCTTTTGTTTTATTGGCAAACAATTCTGGCATGGAGTCTAACGCTTGGCGTTTCCATTGATTGATTTGTGTCGTATGCACATCATACTGCATGACGATTTCTGCAGTTGTGAGATTGCCTTTAATGGCAGCTAGTGCAACTTTTGCCTTTTCTGATGGACTGTAGCTTTTACGTTTTACGCTCATTCTCGCCTCCGGTGCTTGGGCGAGAATTATATCTTAATTAATTCAAAAAATGGTCCGAATTTTGCCACCCACTATATCTTTTGGTGAAAAGACAATGCAGACCATTCCTTTGGCTTTAAAAAATCTTCAAGCAATCTCGCTTCCGGCGAATTCGGTTCTGTATCGTAATGATAAGGCCAAGAAACTAAGGCTGGTAATGACATTAAAATAGACTCAACTCGCCCACCAGATTGTAAGCCAAATAACGTTCCACGATCATATAGCAAATTAAATTCTACATAACGCCCACGTCGATATAGTTGAAAATTTCGTTCACGTTCACTGTACAGATGTTCTTTACGACGCATCAGAATAGGCTGATAAGCGGTTATGAAATGCTCGCCAACACGCTGGATAAAATCAAAGCCACGATCAAAATGCCATCCGTCTGCATGAGACAAAGACAAGTCATCAAAGAAAATACCGCCAATGCCGCGCGGTTCATTGCGATGTTTTAAAAAAAAGTAGCGGTCAGCCCATGCTTTGTAGTTTGAATAAACATCTTCGCCAAATGAATCGCAAGCTATTTTAGCAGTTTGATGCCAATGAACACAGTCTTCAACAAAACCATAATAAGGTGTTAAATCAAAACCACCGCCAAACCATCCGTCGCCTGATTCTGGAACGATATAACGTACATTAAAATGACATGTAGGCGCATAAGGATTACGCGGATGAATGACCAACGAAACACCCAACGCTTGAAACGAGGTATTTGTGAGCGCAGGATAACGTTTGCTAGCAGCTTCTGGTAACCGCTTGCCAAAAACATGGGAAAAATTCACACCGCCTTTTTCAATAACAACACCTTCTGCAAGAACGCGCGTAATACCACCGCCACCTTCGCCATGCTGCCATTGATCCTCGTTGAATCTAATGCCATTCTCTTCTTTCTCAAGAAAAGCACATAGTCTATTTTGTAAATCTAGTAGATATGCTCTAACAAACTCTATTTTCATCGTCATCCAACTCATACCAAAGTGCAATAAAGACTGCGAAGCTACATGCAAATGCAGTGCCTAATATCCAAGCGAAATACCACATGATGCTCTCCGTTATGTTTTCTAATGGCAGTTAGTAGGATGGATTAGACGCACTTTTGCGTCGTAATCCGCCAAAAACGGTGGATTACAGCAAAAAAACGCCTAATCCACCCTACAGCTCATGGGTTATTGATGAGGTCAGTTGTTTGTGCAATAGGCCGACCCTCCTCTCCCCATCCCTCTCCTCCCAAAAAGCGGGAGGAGAGGGGGACGCAGAGTTTAGTTGCTTAGCAACGCGATGCGTAACATTAGTTCCTAATAAGCCTGTTTATTTGCAAGCACTGCTGCCTGTCCTACTTTACCACGCAACACATGATACACCCACGCTGTATAAAGCAAGATAATCGGCAAAAAAATAATTGTCGCACACAGCATGGTAAATAAAGTTAGTTTGCTTGATGAAGCATCCCAAATTAACAAACTCATACTTGGATTCAATGAAGAAGGTAAAATAAATGGAAACATGCTCACGCCCACTGTACCAATAATACCAACAAGACTCGCACTGCTACATAGAAAAGCAAAACGACTGTTATAAAAATTAGCGGTAAAACAGGCGCCCAGTGCGCCTATTATGCCAAGTATCGGCACATATTTTAAAAATGGATAAAGTTTATAATTGTTGAGCCACGCGCCTACAGTTTGTGTCGCCGTTTTGTTCAATGGGTTTGAAAATCCATTTGGATCAATATTACCGATAACTTGATAACCTGTCACACAAAGGTGCGTCCAAATACCGCCGCCAATAAAAAATAAAACAACGCCAATCGCAGCTAAGCGTGACCAACGAATTGCGCGTTCTCGAATCAGATCATCTGTTTTAATAGCTAAAAATAATCCACCATGCATAACAAACATCATGAGGCTTGTTAAACCACACCATAATGCGAAAGGATTCAATAAGTCTATAAAATGCCCTGAATAAGTCAGTCTAAGATTTTGATCAAAAGAAAATGGTAAGCCGACTAAAATATTGCCTACCAATACACCGAACAAAATTGCAGGAACAAATCCACCTATAAAAATAACGCTATCCCAAAACCGACGCCAAAATAAATTAGGTAATTTACTGCGATACTTAAAACTAACAGGACGCATAATGCCCATCGTCAACAACAATAATAACACTGCAAAATAAGCGCCCGAAAATGCAACGGCATAAACAATTGGAAAAGCGGCAAATACAGCACCAGCACCTAAAATAATCCACACTTGATTGCCCTCCCAAATCGGGCCAATCGTGTTTAATACAATCCGTCGTTCCATTTCATTTTGTGCAACAAGCGGTAATAAGGCAGCTATTCCAAAATCAAAACCATCCATGACGGCAAAACCCATCAATAAAATGCCAATCAAGATCCACCAAATCATTCGTAATGTTGCTAATTCAATCATGAAAATGATCTCCAGGTTTTGCAGCATGAGATGACAAAACAGTTGGACCCAAACGAATATATTTAACCATTAAATACAACTCAACTACGGCAAGCGCCGTATAGAACAGTATGAAACCGCTCAGCGACATCCAAACCATTTCTGCAGAAACGGAAGACACACCTAAGAATGTAGGCAATAAACCTTCTACAACCCATGGTTGGCGACCATACTCTGCAACCACCCACCCTAATTCTGCAGCAAGCCATGGCAATGGCAAACTCAGCAAGGCTATCCATAAAAACCAGCGGTATTCAGTAAGACGTCTCTTCTGGCACAGATAAAAAGTAAAGGCAAAAAATGCAATAAAATAAAATCCACATCCCGCCATTACACGAAATGACCAAAACAAAATGGGCACATCAGGCACTGTATCCCAGGCTGCTTGCTCAATTTGTTGAGCAGTTGCATGACGCACATCGGGTACATATTTTTGCAACAAAAATCCATATCCAATATCGTGCTGATTGGCATCAAAAATTTGCAATGCATCACTATCGTTTGCATTGCGCTGTAATGTTAATAAAGCGTTATAAGCTAAAATACCGCTCCGTATGCGATCTTTAGTGTGAGAGACTAAATCCTCAATACCATAGACAGGACGCGTTAATGAACGTGTCGCGATTAAACCAAGCGCATAAGGAACACGAATAGCATAGTTTGTAGTATGTAATTTTTGATCAGGGAACCCAAAGAGTGTCAGTGGTGCAGGTGATGGATCGGTTTTCCAAATTCCTTCGATTGCTGCGATTTTCATACGTTGATTGGTATTTGCAAGGTAACCGCTTTCATCTCCTAGCACGACAACACAAAGCGATGAGGCCAATCCAAAGGCTGCAGCAACAGCCATCGAACGCTTCGCAAATGCGGTTTGAGATCCTTTTAATAAAAAATAAGCGCTGATTGCGATGACAAACATCGATCCTACAACATAACCTGCGCTAATAGTGTGTACAAATTTTGCTTGTGCAACTTCATTAAATACGACACTGTAAAAATCCTGCAATTCCATACGCATGGTATGAAAATTAAAACGTGCGCCAACAGGATGCTGCATCCAACCGTTGGCAATTAAAATCCACAACGCTGAAAAACTGGCACCGATCGCTAAAAGCCACGTCACAAGCAAATGGCCGCCGCGTGAAAGCTTATCCCATCCAAAAAAGAACAATCCAACAAAGGTTGCCTCTAAGAAAAACGCCATCAACCCCTCAATCGCAAGTGGCGCCCCAAAAATATCGCCTACATATTGAGAGTAATAAGCCCAATTAGTGCCAAATTGAAATTCCATCGTGACACCCGTTGCCACACCCATCGCAACATTAATGCCAAACAGCAAACCCCAGTATTGAGTCATGGTTTTCCAGATTGGGCGATTGGTAATAAAATATACTGTCTCCATGATGCCAAGCAAATTGGAGAGCCCGATTGTGAGGGGGACAAACAAAAAATGATAGAGTGCTGTCATGCCAAATTGTACGCGGGAAAGCATAACCACATCGTTTATGGGAAGCATGGTGAAGGTTCCTTATACATATCGCTATTACCTGAAGACGCGCAATGGGTATGATTGCAATAACGACAGGACTAGCCCGGATATTTCATCATATAGCGTAACGAGGGCGTGAAAATGGCTTGTCTGCAAGGCGC
>MGYE01000036.1 GCA_001801625.1 Gammaproteobacteria bacterium RIFCSPHIGHO2_12_FULL_42_10 | reverse complement strand
AACACACTTTACTCCTGCGAGACCAGCTTAGATGAAAGACCCATTATAACAAGCCTCATTGAAGAACCTTTTGCTCCCTTCGTCTAGTGGCCTAGGACATCGCCCTCTCACGGCGGTAACACCGATTCGAATTCGGTAGGGAGCGCCATATTAATCAAGTGGTTATATTTTTAATTGTGCAATAAACAATCATCTTCCTTCTTTTTTCCTTAAAACTGTCATTGGTTTTTGCAACCAAAACGGCGGCCAGTTAATTATTGGTATTGCCAATGATGGCACAGTATTGGGCTTAGCTGAGAAAGACATTGAACTGGCTATGGAGACTATTGAGCGCTCAATATATGATGCTTGCTCTCCGCCCATTATTCCACGCATCTCTACACAGGTTCTGGAAAATAAACGCATCATTGTCATTGATGTTTCCGAAGGCATGAATAAGCCCTATCATCGTCGCTCTGAAGGAGTAGCACGCGGGACTTACATCCGTTTAGGAAGAACCACAGCAAAAGCAACGCCAGAAATTATTAAGGAGTTAGAGTGGCAAACAAGGGGCATCGATTTTGAATGTTTACCTGCGTATCAAGCAACTCAAGATGACTTAGATAATGAAAAAATTAAATCTTTTTTGAGGGAGCGTATTAATCATGGAAAAGCAGCATTATCAGAAGAAACGCTAAAGGCCTATAATATTATTACTTATGAGCATTCAAAAATATATCCATCTATATCTGGTATTTTACTATAAGCCTGAAATAACTATCGGAGAAATTGTTCGACACCTATCGGTTTCTCGCTCAACTGCATTACGCAGAATAAATGAACTATTAGAAGTTAAACTTGTAAGAAGAGTTGGCCAGAAAAAAGCGGCGCGCTATTTTAAACAAGGCGAGTGAATTACAGCATTCGTCGATAATCTATCGATCGAAATCCCAGCAAGGGTAAATCGCAATTTTTATTAAGTGCTATCATTTTAATACGCTCTCCCATTTCAGTAGGCCAGGTGAGTGTTTTGATGGCTTGATTCATTTCAAAGATTTGCGCGGCGGTTAAGTGCTTTTGTTTTTCTTCAGCTAATTGCAACAATCCACAATCTAGCAGAAACGCAGTTTGCGAGGTGTAGCCTGACAAGGCGAGTCCTTGTGTGGTCGCAAGCTCTGCGATGCGAGTGAAGTTAACATGAGCGGTGATATCCTGTTTGCCTGGCAGTAGCAAAGGATTGTCGTGATGATGGTGTTTGTAAAAACAGGTGAGTGTGCCGAGATTATGCGCAGGATGATAATATTCTCGTTCACCATAACCGTAATCTGCGAAAAGTAAAATACCTTCTGTGAGCATGGTTGACAATTGTTGAATGAATGCAACGAGATTGAGATTGATTTCAGATGCATAGGGCGTGGGGAGCGCGTAGGTTGTCTGTAGACGTTTGATTTCTGCATCGAAAACTTGCGAGTGAGGGTCAGCATGGTGCCAGATGAATGTTTGCTCAAAGCCTCCCTCCCCCTCTGGGTGATGGCTGGGGTGGGGGGGTACCATTGCCTCAGGCGTTAGATGAATACGATCTTGATTCCTCCACCTCAGCCCTCCCCCTCCAGGGGAGGGAGGCTTTGAGCAAGCGTTAATTGTGATATAGCGTTCTTGTATCTTGTTGTTTTCTTCAATACAAAAACAATGCACAGGTATCGCATCCAGCACTTCATTTGCGATAATCATGCCTTTAAAATGTGCGGGCAGTACGGTAAGCCATGTGATGTTTTTTAAAAACGCTGGTTTGTGCGCTGCAATCAATGTGCGTTGTGCTTCCCTTAAATGCTCACTCATCTCATAAATATAATAATGCTTGGGGGATGCGTTTGATGCGTGAAGTGTGCATAATAATTCGAGTGCGAGCCTGCCTGTGCCAGCGCCCAGTTCAAGTATTGCTGTATCGCGCGCATGTTCTATCAGTTGTTGGCATGGTTTGGCAAGACACATAGCAAAAAGGGGAGATAATTCTGGTGCTGTAACAAAGTCACCCTCCCGACCGATGGCAAAATCTTTTTGACAATAATAGCCGAAGGTTGGATGGTAGAGCGCAAGCGCCATGAAATCGGCAAACGACATGATGCCGCCCAGTCGTTTGATTTTATCATATATAACCGTGGTTAGAGGGGTAGTGGCGAAAATGAGTTTTCTCCGTTCAACTGTCATGACGGTTCATCGGTCGAGATTATACCCCAACTCTTGGGATATATGCGCACTGCTTTTTGTTTTAGTTTTAATCACGTCACTCGCATTTGTAGCCAAACAAATGGCAACGCCCTACGAATTAGGGCAGACGATTCCTATTTCATTAAATCCAGCTGTTTTGCCACTGTATGCCGCGCGAACAGTGGTGCGTATGTTGATCGCACTTTGTTTTTCATTGTTATTTACATTGACTGTTGCAACGTGGGCTGCAAAAAGCCGTCGCGCTGAGAAAATTTTGATCCCAATGATCGATGTGCTGCAATCTGTGCCGATTCTCGGGTTTTTGTCCGTCACTGTTGCAGGCTTTATTGGTTTATTTCCTGGCAGTATGTTGGGCCCAGAATGCGCTGCCATTTTTGCTATTTTTACATCACAAGCGTGGAATATGGCGCTTGGTTTTTATCAAACTGTGCGTTCTGTGCCAAAAGAAGTCAATGAAGCAGCGCGTATGTTTCATCTATCGGCCTGGCAGCGTTTTTGGCGGATAGATGTGCCGTTTTCAATGCCAAGTTTGCTTTGGAACACCATGATGTCGATGTCTGCCGGTTGGTTTTTCGTGGTAGCAGCAGAAGCGATTACCGTTGCCAATCAGCAAATATTATTGCCAGGGATTGGTTCCTATATTGCAGTTGCTATGCAAGAAGCCAGTATGCGGGCGATTTGTTATGCCGTGCTCACCATGTTAATTGTTATTTTAATCTACGACCAATTATTTTTTCGCCCACTGGTTGTATGGGTGGAACGTTTTAAATCTGAGCAAGTGACAACGGATAAAGAAGCACAATCCTGGGTGATTGATTTATTTCGACGCGCTCATTTAATGCGTTATATGGGTGAAAAATTGAATCAAGCCTATGATGCCCTTGTTAACATTCGTTTTTTCTCTCCTCAGCATGCGCTGCCTTTTATTATAAGATTGAGAAAGTTTGATGAACGTTGGTTTTCCATCATATGGGATGTGCTTTTTTATTGTCTGGGCGCCATTGCGCTTGTTTTATTGCTACGTTATATCACGCATCATTTTTCGCTTAAAGAAATCACACATGTTTTCTTGTTGGGTCTGATTACTGGCGTGCGCGTTTTCGTAATGATCGCCTTATGTTCTCTATTGTGGGTGCCATTTGGTATTTGGGTGGGCTTGCGTCCACGTATTGCCCGTTTTATGCAGCCTATTGCGCAGTTGCTCGCCGCTTTTCCGGCTAATTTATTGTATCCCTTTGTGGTGGTGTGGATTGTTAGCTACCATTTGAGCCCAAATATTTGGCTAACGCCTCTCATGATTTTGGGTTCGCAGTGGTATATTTTATTTAATGTGATTGCAGGTGCCTCTGCATTACCGAAAGACCTCATTCAAGTCGTTGATAATTTAGGCGTAGTCGGATGGCTGCGTTGGACGAGACTTTTGTTGCCAGGTATCCTTCCTTATTATGTAACAGGCGTTTTAACGGCAGCAGGTGGTGCGTGGAATGCGAGTATTGTGGCAGAAGTTGCGAGCTGGGGGAGCGAGGTGTTAGTTGCAACGGGGCTCGGTGCCTATATTAATGAGTATACGCACGCAGGTGATTTTTCGCGCATTGCATTGGGTATTGGGATGATGTGCTGTATTGTGCTTGTTGTGAATCGTTTAATCTGGCGACCGCTTTATGTTTATGCGGTGAATCGATTTATGCTGGAGTGAGCTGAATTATTGGAGTGGTATTATCCATGTCTCAACCGATTATTGAAGTGATTGATCTATACAAATCGTTTAAAACCGGCGATCGTCAAGAATTGTTGGTTTTAGAAAATCTTAATTTCAAAATGTATGAAGGTGAAATCGTTGCGATTGTTGGACAGTCAGGTTCTGGCAAATCAACGCTGCTTCGCTTGATTGCAGGGCTACTTTCGCCGAGTAAAGGTACTGTTAATTACCGCAATCAATCTGTGACAGGTCCTGTGCGTGGCATGTCGATGGTCTTCCAAACGTTTGCATTGTTGCCATGGTTGACGGTATTGCAAAATGTTGAGTTGGGGTTGGAGGCGCTTGGTGTGCTGCCTAAAGTGCGACGTGAGCGCTCGCTAAAAGTGATCGATATGATTGGTCTTGATGGCTTTGAATCCGCTTTACCGAAAGAGTTGTCAGGTGGGATGCGCCAGCGCGTTGGGTTTGCGCGGGCTTTAGTGGTCAATCCTGATATTTTATTAATGGATGAGCCATTTTCTGCTTTAGATGTTTTAACAGCTGATAATTTAAAGAGCGATTTAATTGATTTATGGCAAAGTAAAAAAACAGGTTTAAATGGAATTCTATTTGTCACGCACAGTATTGAAGAAGCGATCACAATGGCTGATCGTGTTCTAGTATTTAATAATAATCCAGGCTCCATTCATGCTGATTTAAAAATTATGCTGCCTTTTCCGCGTAGCGATCTAGATCCACGTTTTCGCAATCAAGTTGATCGCGTCTACACACTCATGACAACCGGTAGGCAAGCACCAGGTTTTAGGACGGGCGATGCGCCTTATCAGCTAATTGATATGGGCTATCGTTTGCCAGAGGTGACGGTTGCTGAGATGACAGGATTGCTTGAAGCGCTCAATTCTCCAGAACTACCCGCAAAAGTTGATTTGCCAGTTTTGGCAGATGCACTGATGTTAAATATCGATGATTTATTCTCGCTGATGGAGTTACTCGAGATATTGCATTTAGCCAGAGTTTCCCAGGGTGACATCACCATGACGGAGGAAGGTAAAATTTTCGTAGAAGCGGATATTCTAGAACGAAAGAAGATGTTTTCAATGTTGCTTAAGCAATACGTTCCGCTCGCAAGATATATTTACGATCAGCTAAGCCGTCACCCTCGACATCGCGCCCTTGAAGAGCATTTTATCTCGCTTCTGGAAGATTATTTGTCTGAAGAAGAGGCAGAACGCGTCCTCAGAACCGTTATCGAGTGGGGTAGGTATGCAGAATTGTTTGCCTATGATTACAACGCGGGGGTGTTGAGTCTGGAGAATCTGCATTAGGAGGAAGGATTCACCTTGCTCATCCGCCCCTTCTTATAATAGAATAGCCACGTTATTGCGGGGTGGAGCAGTCTGGTAGCTCGTCGGGCTCATAACCCGAAGGTCGTAGGTTCAAATCCTGCCCCCGCTATTGTTAATGATATGCAAAAGGCCCCATTTGGGGTTTTTTATTTTATGAGCCTTATGAGCACGATTAATACAGCCTTACGTACCCAATTAGCGACCCTAATTAGTGCGATGCAATATGAATTCGTTAATTGCGAACTTGTTTCCGAACAAGGAAGAAAGATTTTCCGCATCTATATCAATCGCGAGAACGGTATCACAGCGGATGATTGCGCAAAAGTGAGTCGGCAAGTTAGCGCAATGTTAGATGTTGATGTTCCATTTGATGGGCGTTACACCCTAGAAGTGTCCTCGCCTGGTATTAAAGGTTAACGTAATCACAGCGTGCTAGGTAATACATAAAGGTATTTTACTATGAATAAAGAAATTTTATTAGTTGCTGAAGTCGTTTCTAATGAAAAAAACGTTGATAAAGAAATTATTTTCCAAGCAATCGAAGCGGCGCTTGTTGCGGCAACTAAGAAGAAAGCTAACGAAGCCATCGATGTAACAGTCGAGATTAATCGTAAAACAGGCGATTACGTTACATTTCGTCGTTGGTTGGTGGTCGAAGATGAAAGAGCGGAAGCAGGCACAAGCACGAGTTTGGCTACAGCAGAGCCAGCAGAAGCCTATTTTGATCCAAGCTCAATGATGAAGTTACAAGATGCACGAAAGCAAAATCCCGATATTGCGGTGGGCGAATATATTGTCGAGACCATGGATTCTGTCGAGTTTGGTCGTATTGCTGCGCAAAAAGCAAAACAAGTGATCGTTCAAAAAGTATTAGAAGCAGAACGCGCGCAAATCGTGAATGCTTATCGAGAAAAGATGGGTCAGCTGATTAATGGTACCGTCAAACGTGTCACGCGTGATTTTATTACGCTCGATATGGGACATAATGCGGAAGCGATTTTGCCACGTTCAGAAATGATCGCGCACGAAGCTTGTCGCATGGGCGATCGTGTGCGTGCTTATTTATACGACATCAATACCGATGGCATTAAGGGCCCACAAATTTTAGTGAGTCGCGCAAAACCTGCGATGTTGATGGAGCTTTTTAAAATTGAAGTGCCAGAGATTGGCGAAGAATTAATTGAAGTGAAAGCGGCCGCACGTGATCCTGGCTCACGCGCAAAAATCGCTGTCAAAACAAATGATGGTCGTATCGACCCGATTGGCGCATGCGTTGGTATGCGTGGTGCACGTGTGCAAGCCGTTTCCAGTGAATTAGGTGGAGAACGCATTGATATCGTCTTGTGGGACGATAACCCGGCACAGCTTGTCATTAATGCGATGGCGCCTGCGGAAGTGGCCGCAATTGTTGTGGATGAAGATTCTCACACGATGGATGTTGCTGTTAAAACCGACCAGCTTTCACAAGCCATTGGTCGTTATGGTCAAAATGTTA
>MGYE01000035.1:1785-10883 GCA_001801625.1 Gammaproteobacteria bacterium RIFCSPHIGHO2_12_FULL_42_10 | reverse complement strand
TTCACAAAAATACTTTTAATTCACCACAGAAGCTGCTTCGCAGATCTTCAAAAACTGGCCCGCGTCGAGCGAGGCACCACCAATCAAGCCACCATCAATATTAGGCATTGCCAAAAGTAATGCAGCATTATCCGGCTTCATGCTGCCACCGTACAATATACGAATAGTGCGTGCAAGATCAACGTTATTTTGATGAATAAACTGACGAATAAACGCATGTACCGCTTCTGCTTCTTCGGGGGTCGCAGTGAGTCCCGTCCCAATTGCCCAAACAGGCTCATAGGCAATCACCGCTTTTTCAAAAGCAGCGATCCCTGCAATTTGCAGCACCGCATTCAATTGTTCATGAATAATAGCTTCCGTCTGCCCACCTTCACGCTCTAGTCTCGTTTCACCCACGCATAAAATAGGCATTAATCCCGCCAGAACTGCAGCCTTAAACTTCAACCCGACCATCGCGCTATCTTCAAAAAACAGTGTACGACGCTCAGAATGCCCAACTAACACAAACTGACATCCCACCTCTTTCAGCATGCTGCCAGAAACTTCTCCAGTAAACGCACCCACATCGCCCAAATAAAGATTTTGCGCACCCAAACCAATCGCTGTATTTTTAATTTTTTCATGCACAAATGGTATATAAATAGAAGGTGGCAAAACAAGCAGCTCAACATCTGCTGCAGACACACCATTGATTTGGAGTAGTCCATTAGCTATGCCATCTATTAAACTGGTTATCTGAGCAAGCGCGCCATTCATCTTCCAATTGCCAGCAATTAAACGTTTACGCATTGAGATTCCTTATCTTACAATTATTTTGAAAACAGGAATTGCTAACTGATTCACCCTATCATGTTATCATCCCGCGCTAGCGCGGGATGACAACACGTTGCAGCTAGTCTAAGGAGTTCTACCCGGCGTAAGTGTCGACACAGGTTGCTGCTTTTCCCAAGCCTGAAATGCCTGTGTATTCTCTGTCTTTTTAAACGCATCATGCAATCGCTGAACCGCCGGATGAAGCGGCGGAGTGGCAGGATTCATTGCAACAGCAGCTGCATGATTATCAGCCACTTTTTTAACGGCAGTTGACATCTCCGCAAGCAATGCAATACGCAGATCCGTATCGCCTAATACGCTTTTATCTAAATGTGCCACATCCAGCTGACGATTTATCTCTTCTAAGCGATAGCACGATTGCTCGATTTGTTTTATTGAGGCCGCATCTCCACTGCCTACAGCGCCGATCACAGCATCAAATTTACCTTGATTAAATGTCGGCAATGGCTTTGCCTGTCCAGAAAGAGCGAGCTGCGCTTGCGGCGCAGGATCGCCCAAGATACCCCCCAGGGTAGTCAAATGCTCATCAACCGAACGGCTGGCCAATGTAGCAAGCTTTGTTTCCACCACAGCCGCTGCTGCCTTTTGATTGGGATCGGGGGATTCACGATATCGCTTCACCAGTTCTTGCCCTGCTTTTCCAAGACTGATCGTGACGGGTACTTTTTCATCCAAGGCTGCATCTAATGCTATTTTTATAAAATCTAGACTCCGAACATGTCCAAGATTTTTCTCATCAAGCGATCCATCGGGTTTATAACAATTCGGCAAATCAACCTTTAAATCAACAGCCCCTTGTCTCGTATAACCACGGATATTCTCCTTGACAACTTTGGCATACTCTTTTTGCTCAAAGTCCGGGTTGGGCATTTTTTCAGGACTAATCTGTCCTGCTTTGTCAATATAAAATCGATACTTTTTTTTATCATCTTCAGTCGTTACAGTATGCCAACCATCATCAAGAGCCAGCGGTCCACTAGGAGTCTGGCCAAGAATCGCAACTGGCGCAGTCGGATCGGGTGTCACAGGCTGTGGCGCCGCCTGATTGGGTTCTCGCACCCATTTTATTGCTTTAGGCGAATTCGTTTGAAACATGACACTCCACGCATCCTGCCATTCTTTTCGTTCTGCACTCTCTTTTGCTTCGGCGGCCTTTCTGGCTTGTTCTGCTGCTGGATCAGGTTGGGATTGTGGACGGGGGTTCATGTTGCTTTACCTCACATTTGTAATTTGATCTGCGATCTTAAGAGATCAGTCATATTGGTGTAGCGCTTCAAATCTTGAACGGTTGGCTGGTAATCAACTAACTCTATCTTTTTTCCTTGTTCTTCTAAAATCTGAGAGGCTGTCCACAAAACACGGTTGCCGCGCGGCGGACCAACATATTGCACTTTATCCCAACCGCGACGACTCGCCTCTACAAGCATCGCGCAAATTGTTTGATCAGCATCGCTCATCGTGCGTTCATGTGAGAATAATTGTTTTGGGCTAGCGACAAGCGAACTACCACAATCAGTGACAATAAAATGTTTGCTGATCTCTGCTAAATTCAATATTTCTGCTTTGCTTGCCGGCGTAAGATCAGATGCATTATAAAGCACATAAGCGCCATAACGTTCCAGCAGGTAACACACATCTTCCCGTGTAACAGGACGATTCATTGCTTGCTGTGTTAGATCAGGCATCATGATTGCAATCCTTACGAAGACGACACTTCAATTATATACTCATTAATACAAAATCCTAGGACTTCCCTGCAACACGCATCGGGCATTTAAAACACCGCACATCACATAATGATAATGGTCTTTCAGTTAACTTCGAAGCTAATCGCAATACATCTTGTCTGCTGGCAAGTAACCGCATCGCGACAATCACGCTCATAAAAACAACGATCATCGCAACAATCCAGAGCACAGATGAACCAGGATGTCTAAAAAAAGTGGCTGCTTGATAGAAGGTCACAGCAGCGCCATAGGCAATACCCATCATCCATACAGCAGAAAAGATTGTCCAGCCACGATGCATTTCGCGCAACATGGCAGCCATGGTAGAAATACATGGAAAATACAGCAACACAAATAAAAGATAAGCAAACGCCCCAATTGCGCCATCGAACTGCTGCGCTAACATATTTGTCATCCCGCTATAAGAAAGATGACCCATCCCTGCATAAAGCGTATTCAACGTGCCTAACACCACTTCTTTTGCAAGCACGCCCGTGATGAGTCCGACCGTCGCAGGCCAGTTAGTCGCTTCAATTCCCATGGGCGAAAAAATCGGCGTGATCCATTGGCCAAACGTAGAGAGTACCGAATGCACACCACCTGCTACTTGAATGGTGCCATCTATGCTCACCATATTGAGCACTTCAATGAACACACAAACAGGCACGATGACTTTGCCTGCGCGGAAGATAAATCCATAAAGACGCTGCCAAGTATTCAACAACAATGTTTTGATACGTGGTACATGATAGGCTGGCAACACCATGATGAGTGGAGATGCCTCGCCGCGTAAATAAGTTTTTCTTAATAAAAAACCAGTCAACATCGCCATTGCAATGCCGATAAGATAAAGCGCAAATATAATATTTTGTCCGCCCTGTCTGAAAAAGGCAGCTGCAAAAATAGCATAGATCGTTAACCGTGCACTGCATGACATAAAAGGCATCATTAAGATTGTCAGCAATCGATCACGTTCATATTCTAAAGTTCGTGCTGACATAACAGCAGGGACATTACAGCCGAATCCAACGATCATCGGAATCAGTGCTTTACCTGGCAAACCTAAGAATCCCATCATGCGATCTACAACAAAAGCGGCGCGTGCCATATAACCTGAATCTTCTAAAGCAGTTAAAAATAAGAATAATGTGCCAATCACAGGGATCAAGGTAATCATCGTATTCATCCCTCTACCCAAACCATTTGCAAAGAGCATAATACACCAAAGCGGCGCATGACAATAAGATAGAACAGTCGATAATCCACCCACAAATATCGCTTCACTTGCACTATCAAAATAAGGCTGCAAAACACCTCCACCCAACATTGCGCACGCAAATAGGGCATACATCACACAAAGAAAAATAGGAATACCGAACAAACGATTTAAAACAAAACGATCCAAATATACGCTCCGAGTCACTTTAGGGCGTGGTTTTTGCTCGACACAGGCTGCTAATATCTGCTGAATAAGGCGATAACGAGATGGCGCAAGCGCAGCATCTTCAGATAAATCCGTGATTGCAAACTCAGATGACGCACTTCGTAATTCGACAGTTGCCAGATTGGCTGGTTTACATTGTCTGCTTGCAGATGCGTCATGTTGATCGCTTAGCTTTACCATGGCCTCTTTCAATGCAAGCAGTCCACGCCTACGATGCGCCTCTAATGCAACAACTGGACAACCTAAGTGGGCAGATAATTTTTCAACATCAATATGAATGCCCCGCGCACGAGCCACATCCATCATATTAAGTGCAACGACAACGGGTGTTTTGCGCTCTAATAACTGCATCGTCAAATAAAGACTGCGCTCTAAGAGGCTCGCATCAACAATATTCAAAACCACATCAATGTCATGTGAAAAAATAAAATGGCTGGCTAACGCGGTATCGACTGCGCCCGATTCGGTGATGGCGAGGGAATACGTACCAGGCAAATCAGTCAGCTCAACCTGATAATCTTTTTCAACAAACTCACCGCGCTTACACTCAATCGTCACACCCGGCCAATTGCCTACTTTCTGCTTAGCACCCGTTAATGCGTTAAAGAGCGTTGTCTTACCACAATTAGGATTGCCGACTAAGGCAGCGATTATCGTTGTCATAGGGTAAATAGTCTCAGCACGCTTCTATAATGAAACAGTTCGCCTCGCGCTTTCTAAGACAGAGCGTCATACCGCGTATGTCAATTTCTATAGGATCGCCCAATGGCGCTACGCGCAGTACCGTAAAAACAGTATTCGGCAACATACCCATCGCCATCAATTGCTGACAATAAGATGTATCGCCACCCGCAAAAGCAAGAACACGTGCCTGTTGATTGACGGCTAAGTCACTCATTTTAATCATTATTTTATTTCCATAGACTAAATACGTTAACGCAATTGATAATTATTCTCAATTACGAAACAAAACTCAAGACATTTCTCTCGATTTCTTAATACGGCAAAACCACAACCTTCGTACCAATTTGAGCAAAATTATATCGCAACCATTCAGCATCGCTGATACGCATACGTACACAGCCGTGACTAATGTTATCTTCAACCACGGCACCATCCGGCGACCCATGCAATGCCATACCCCCACTAAAGTACATACAATAGGGCATCAGTCCACCGCCATTTGGTTTTGGATAAATCCTAGATTTACAATCAGCGTCCCCCAATGAATTGATACGGTAAGTACCAATATCCGTGGTGCAAGATCGTTCATTATCATCCGGACAGACATGCCCGCCTGCTGTGGCAAGTCCCGCCTTAACCAAGGTGCCATCACGATCATAAGCACCCCAGACGTGGTTTGAAGGATCAACAATAATCACTCTTCGACCACCCGTATCGATTTGAGGCGACAAACGTTCTTCATAGGTAGATTCAGAATAATAATAGTAAGACGATGGCATATCCATCCCCTCTGGTGCGGTATAATCTGTGCGACAGCCTGTACAAAGCAAAAGAAAAAAACCACATAAGAATAGGGTGATTGTCGTGCGCTGCATGCTCATAGTATTATCCTTCCAATGAAATACTTTTTAATCGTACTGATCCTCAGTTTAGCCCAACCTACTTTCGCCGCACAGAGCGGTGAGCGGACACCGCACATCCCTTTCCTCGTGCTCTCAGATATCCATTTTGACCCATTTCTTACGTGCCGTCATGTAAAAAAACATCCCTGCCCCTTCATCATGCAGCTAACACATACGTCACCTAGTGCGTGGCCCGCTATTTTGCAGAAAAATCACGACAAAACGCTCATTTATCACGAGGATACAGACTATGCGTTACTCCATGCAACGCTCGTCTCAGCAAAAAAAGAGGCAGATTCACATCATGTGGCATTTGTTCTCGTATTGGGAGATTTGCTAGGACATAATTTCCAAGATCATTATCAAGCTGCTACATCAGATACCTCTGCAACAGGTTATCAAACATTTGTAAAAAAAGTATTTGTATTCTTAACAGATGAATTGCATACAACTTTTCAAAATCACGATACTTATCTCTTATTCGGCAACAATGATGGCGATCAAGGCGACTATCGTGTGATGGCTAGTCCATTTTATGCGTGGACGGGTGAATTATGGCGTCACCTCACACAAGATACGGCCAATCAAACCATGATGATGACCACTTTTAAAGCAGCAGGCTATTACGCTTTCAATCTCCAAAATACACAACTTCGACTCATCATGCTAAATACCGTCCTATTTTCAAATCGCGCAAAAGGAGAGAGGGTAGATGAAACAACCAATCAGGAATTACATTGGCTTGCCCGGGAATTGGCGTTAACAAAAAAACAAAATAAAATTGCTTTGATTGCAATGCACATTCCAGAAGGATTCAATCTTTATACGGCAAGCGGTATACCATTTTTTCAGTTAACAACACTCTGGCGTCCTGATTGCATTACGCGTTTTGAAGCAATCCTGTCGCAATCTAAAACACCCATTGTTGCTGTTTTCTCAGGGCACGTACATGCAGATTGGTATGCCATCAAATCGATCAATCATATTAATACACCGTTCTTTGGCATTCCCTCTATCAGTCCCATTTTTGGGAATAATCCTGCCTATAAGATTTATCAATATTCGACTAACACAGGCAAAATAGATAACGTTACGACATTTCAATATCCATTTTTGGGACATTGAAACCTAACCCGGATATTTCATCATATAGCGTAACGAGGGCGTGAACATGGCTTGTCTGCAAGGCGCAAGAAGAAAAATGGCTGGGAGCATATTGTATATATGCGACCAGTCATTTTTCTTCTTGCAACGCAGCAGACAAGCCATTTTCACGTCCGCAGGTGCTATATGATGAAATATCCGGGTTAAGGGCGCATCAGTACTTCTACGTTCATCACATAATGTTTGAAGAAATCATAGGTCATATAAAAATCGCCATGATCGCCATATTGCGCACCCCATGAATTACGCAAAAATAATAAGCCGCGGTGTTTAGAACCCACATTATCGACAGCAACCGCTCGATCATCATATCCTGTCATAATCATTTCATGACCGCCATACTGAGGGTGCTCATCACGCTTGATCGCATCGGTCAACGCCCAAGTATCGTCTGTCTGATGGTATGTCGCACAAGCGCCTGCGCTACAATGCTCAACCGGTAATAATGTTCCAAAAATTAAACGAACTGATTGCTTAGCATCTTTAGCTGCCAATAGACCTTTTACACGATTAAGCAACTGATCATCTACATGCGCTGTCTCCCAAGCGGGTGCAAAACGCATTTCAGGCAGCAATAGTGAGTACCAAGAAAAATGGTTATTAAAATCTTCGCTTAATGATGCATATTCATCAAGTGACATCGAATTACCTGTGTTATCCTCGCTATTTAAAGGGTAATGTGACACGCCAGCGCAGGTATGTGCTTTCTGCTGAGCAAGACTTACCATGCCATATTCACTCAAACGAGCTAACACATAGGATCCCCAACTCCCCTCCCAACCGCTTGGCAAATAACTACGTGATTCTAGATATTTTCCAAGCTCAAGACTGCACAGCTGACTCACATAGTCACCTTGATTCAATAAGGCATCTAATGCACCTGTCGCCGCAAACGTCACGCAAGCACCATGTGGGCCTTGATCTAGAACAGGTACATCATTCATACCCAACGAAACGCGCTTAGGTAATGCTGATTCACTTGTCGCATCAAAAGCGGTTGCCATGGCCATGGCGGGCACAGAATAAGACTGAAATGTGGCAAACAAACGACGCGCTTCAGATGTTAACGGTACGTTCATTAAAACAACCTCTCCCGTTTGTAATCGCTTATTTGTGCTCATGCGTGCACTGACTACAGATAATGCTTCGCTATTTGCAACTGGCTGCGTTAACACCACTCTTACTCTAATCGGCTCGCCAAACACAGATTGCATACGCGGCATGGCATGAATCGTTATGCTATTAAAGAATAAAATAGCAACGACTGAAACACTTTTTAAAAAGGGAGAATTTTTCATGTTTGCGATCATATCAGAATGCTGTAACATGATCAATTCTTGCGGTAAATCTCGTGGTAAATCGTGAAGCACGATGATGTCGTCGCAACGACGTCGCTACTGCAATAACGACTTCATTATTAACTAGTCAGGTAAAAAAATATTCATGGAAAACGACTCTCTCAATCGTCAAGCCGCCTTACAAAACAAAACGGTGCGCATTACCTGTGTTGTTCCGGTTTACAATGAATCCGCTATCATCATTTCGTTTATTACATATCTTCGCGAAACATTAAGCGCCCTATCGCAATATTATGAAATAATCATTGTTGACGATGGCAGTAGCGATGCAACGCTTGCACGCGTGCTACCACTAACAAAAGAAGGCCCGATCAAGCTGCTGGGTCTTTCGCGGAATTTCGGCAAAGAGATTGCGCTCACCGCGGGCATTGAACATGCGAATGGCGATGTCGTCGTTTTAATTGATGCAGATTTTCAACACCCCACAACACTTATAGCGACTTTCTTAAACGAATGGTCACAAGGGTATGATATGGTTTATGGAGCGCGCGAAAATCGTTCAGGTGAATCGATTTTTAAGCGTTACTTTACCTACCTTTTTTATTGGTTCATGCAGAAAGTCTCTAAAATTGATTTGCCTAACAACGCTGGCGATTTTCGTTTAATCGATCGCAAAATCATCGAAGCGTTAAAACAATTTCCGGAGCGTACACGATTTATGAAAGGGCTGTATGCCTGGGTTGGATATAAAAAAATAGCCGTACCTTATGTCACACAAAATCGTATGGACGGAAAAAGTGGGTGGGGTCTCTCAAAACTTGCAGAGCTTGCCATGACGGGCATTACTTCTTTTTCAGATGTCCCGTTACGCGTATGGGGATGGGTAGGCTTTATCATCTCATGCCTCTCACTCATCTATGCTATCTATATTGTCACGACTACTTTAATTTATGGTACGGATCTGCCTGGATTCCCGACACTCATTGTAGCCATCATGTTTCTGGGCGGCATGCAGCTATTATCGGTCGGCATCTTAGGTGAA
>MGYE01000035.1:235-1775 GCA_001801625.1 Gammaproteobacteria bacterium RIFCSPHIGHO2_12_FULL_42_10 | reverse complement strand
GAGAAAGCATAACCTCATTGTCACTGTGCACCGTCATTGTGAGTCCTGCGCTTTTTGCAGGGCGCGGCAATCCAGAGAACCTGCATTGACCTCTACCGGATTGCTTCAACCCACAAAAAACGTGGGTTTCGCAATGACGAGGGAATGGTCACCCTAATTTTCCATTAACAGCACGCCATGGTTCTCTCCCAAAATAACATAGTGTTGCGCATGCAATTTAAAGCGATCTAAGTATCGATGATCTGCAAAAACAAAAACACGTGTGTGACTATTAAAGTGTTTCCAAAATACCGCATCATCCATCAATGTTGTCACGGAAGCCAAATCAACCCCCATCCGTAATTCTCTCATCCAGTTGTCTTTTTCTAAAAGCTGGCTATCATGCCAATCTGCAACTAATGTGACATATCTGTCTAAATAAATCGGTGTATCATAGTAAAACCGAAAATAATTAACGACCTCATCATCGGGTCGCAACATCGGTTTTAACATTAGAATAAGCGGTTTAACTGAACCAGGATTAAGCTTCTCTGCATACCACACCACACCAAACAATAAGAGCGCTACACTCACCATACAAACAACTACTCTCCATCTTAATTTTTCCCAAGCCGTAGAAACATAATGGCCGACCAATAATGCAAGCGCGGGATAAACCGGAACGATATAGCCTACCAATTTAGAGTGTGGTATTGAAAAGAAGAGTATAAAAATGACAATCCATAGCAGCAAATAAAGCTGAATAGATGCCGATTGCAAATTAGCGCTCATTGCACGAAATGACTTTCCAAAGGCTTGCAACAAAAAACCAGTCCACGGCAAAAAACCAATTAATACAACGGGGATATAAAACCAAAATGACATCTGATTATTAAAATTTGAAACAGAAACAAATCGTGCAAATTGTTGTGTTACAAAAAAATAATATAAAAACTCAGGATTGGCGCGCGCAACCAACGCATACCAGGGCAACGCAATTGCGACAAACAAAATCATCCCAATGACAAGTGGCATCTTTGCTAACAGCGACCAACGCCTCAATAAGACAAGCCAACAAACAATAATGGCACCAGGCAAGACAATCCCAATCAAACCTTTTGTTAAAAAAGCAAATGCTGATAAAACAACGCCCAGCAAAAAATATAATGATTGCTTGTATGAACGCAACGCTGTAAACGCTGTCACGAACGCCAACAAACAACCACTCATTAATACGGCCACTTCAAGATCGAGATTAGCATAGTGCGCAGCACCAAAATAAAGCGGTGTTGTGGCTAAAATAGAAGCCGACAAAATACCCGTCCGCCTATCAAAAAGCCCTCGCCCAAATAGATAGACTGCGAGCACACCTGCTACGCCAAATAACGCAGGAAACAACCGGATCGCCCATTCTTTCACACCAAAAAAATGCATTGCGCAAGCTTCTAGCCAATAATAAAGGATTGGTTTGTCCAAAAATGCCACGCCATCTACACGCGGGGTAATATAATCATGTGTGCGCACCATCTCACGTGCGACTTCTGCATAGCGCCCCTCATCA
>MGYE01000035.1:0-200 GCA_001801625.1 Gammaproteobacteria bacterium RIFCSPHIGHO2_12_FULL_42_10 | reverse complement strand
ATAAAAAACGAGGCAACCCATGCCGAGTAAAAATAAATCAATCAGCCAAGACCATGATTGTGCTGTAGCGAATTTAAAAAGACGAGTCATAGATCATTCCAAAAACACAGCAATTCCCGCTAACTAGTTGCCTTGGGTGTTATGTAGCAAGAAGTCAAGCGCAGGAGGCCTGCGGCCGACGAGCCATTGTGCGGAATAAC
>MGYE01000034.1 GCA_001801625.1 Gammaproteobacteria bacterium RIFCSPHIGHO2_12_FULL_42_10 | reverse complement strand
TCATTTATGCAACAACGCCGTTGATACTGAAAGATGATGTTATATAAAAGGAGATAATAATGTCGGAATACATTGGTGTTAAGGCGGAAGATTTTAAGATCCCGCCTGGTATGGAAAAGAAAATAATGATTGTTGGGATTCTGATTGCTATTGTTATTTTGATTGCAGCGAGCGTGGGTGTCGTTGGGGCAGGTCAACGCGGTGTTTTGCTACGTTTTGGAGCGATGACAGGGATCATTAAAGGCGAAGGTCTGTACTTCAAAATTCCGCTCGTGGAGCAAGTCGTGCTGATGTCAACCCAGATTCAAAAATACTCTGCTCTTGCCAGCGCTTCCAGTAAAGATTTGCAAGTGGTTACCACAGAAGTCACCTTAAATTACCAGTTGGAAGCAAGTAAGGTTGGAGAAATTTATCGTACTATGCGGCAGGATTATGAACAGCGTGTTATCCAGCCGTTTGTCCAGGAAGCAGTTAAATCTGTTGCAGCCAACTTCGATGCTGAGAAGTTGATTACACAAAGGCCGCGGGTGAAAGCTGACCTTCAAAATTTGATATTAACAAAACTAGCTCCCTTGGGTATTAGGGTTGTCGAGCTGTCTATTACTGATTTTCGGTTCACGCAAGTCTTTCAAGATTCTATCGAGGCAAAGGTAAAAGCGGTTCAGCAAGCTCTTGAAGCAGAAAATGCCTTGAAACGTGTTGGGTTTGAAGCGCAACAGGCAGTCGTTAAAGCTACCGCTGAAGCCAAGGGATTGGAACTACAAAAAGCACAGATAACTGAGCAATTACTTGAGTTGCGGAAGATTGAGGTGCAGAGAGCCGCCGTAGAAAAATGGAATGGTGTGATGCCATCTGTAGTGACAAGCGGAGGACCAGTGCCCATGTTGGATGTGTTTAGCTCGCAGAAAAAGTAAATATTCTGTGGGAGGTAGATGAGTCGCTGAGATAAACATAGGAAATGATACGAATGAAAACGCGCTGCGCCTGGGTTAATCATGATCCACTGTATTCGTTTCAACTTAAAAGCGCCCTACCATGACAAATACCCCCTCGATCATCCATGCAAAATGGGTGATTACCGATACAACACATATTTTGAAACATCACGCTTTAGTCATTCAAAGCGGATTGATTGAAGCGATCCTGCCAAGCGGTCTTGCAAAAGAACGTTACCCAACTGTCACGCACACGACTTATGCTTCGCATGCACTCTTGCCAGGCTTTATCAATTGTCACACTCACCTGACGATGAACATCTTTCGTGGACTTGCAGATGATCTAGAGCTCATGGATTGGCTCAATAATTATATTTGGCCAGCAGAAAATAAATGGCTCGGTGAAGAATTAGTTTATGACGCTTCATTGCTTGCCATTGCAGAAGCGATACGTTCCGGCACAACCTGTATGAATGATATGTATTTTTTCATGAATGCCACAGCACGCGCTGTCACAGAAACAGGGATACGTGCGCATATTGGTTTGCATCTAATCGACGTACCTACAGCTTGGGCGCAAACGATGGATGAGGCATTTGAAAAAGCTATTCTGTTTTATGAAGAATATAAAAATCATGAGCGCATCACGCCAACGATGGCCGTTCATTCAACTTATACTGTCTCGCTGCCACAGCTCATCAAGGCGAAAAAAATAGCAGATGACTACAAATTAAAAATCAATATTCACCTGCAAGAATCACCACAAGAAATAGCACATGTCCAGGCACTACACCAAGAACGTCCGCTGATGCGTTTGCATAAAATTGGCATGGTGAATCCCGATTTAATCGCCATCCACATGACACAGATTAACGAAGACGATTTAAAAATCCTAACCGCTACCAAACCCAATATTGTTCATTGCCCGGAATCCAATATGAAATTGGCAAGTGGTATTGCGCCCATCTCCACACTCATGCAGCACGGTTTAAACGTTGCACTCGGCACCGATGGTGCTGCAAGCAACAATGACTTAGATATGATCACCGAAATGCGAAGCGCCGCTTTTCTCAGTAAAATTTCCACCCAAAACCCTCAAGCACTTTCTGCAGAAACCGCACTTAACATGGCCACCATCAATGCCGCAAAGGCTTTGGGGGTTGATCACAAAATCGGCTCGCTTGCGATTGGTAAAGCAGCTGATTTTATTGCAATCGACCTAGAGCGCATTGAAACAGAACCGCTCTATCACCCTATCTCGCAAATCGTTTATGCTGCCTCGCGCGACCAGGTCACCGATGTATGGGTAGCGGGCAAGCAATTACTCAAAAACAGACAATTAACAACAATCGATGAAAAAGCTTTACTCGCAAAAGTAAAAACTTGGCGCAAAAGAATACAAAATACAGTATAATGCGACGGTTTGAATAGCTGCTATACCGCTATTACTTGAAAATGCGCACTGTATTGCGTGTCATCCCGCATCTTCAAATTCAGCGGATATACCCATTGCAAAACTTAATTTTTACACTTTTAAGGTAATCACAATCATGTCTACAGAACGTACTCTTTCTATTATCAAACCCGACGCCATGGCGAAACACATAATCGGCGATATTATTAACCGTTTCGAAAAAAACAACCTACATGTCGTTGCTGCAAGAATGATGCATTTAAGTCAATCTGAAGCCGAGCAATTCTATCTCGTACACCATGCAAGACCTTTCTATGCTGATCTTGTCAGCTTTATGAGTAGCGGTCCTGTCCTCGTTATGGTCTTAGAAGGCGACGATGCCATTGCAAAAAATCGTCAAATCATGGGCGCAACCAACCCAAAAGAAGCACTCCCTGGCACCATCCGCGCCGATCTTGCAGAATCTATCGATCACAACGCTGTTCATGGATCGGACGCTGCAGAAACTGCCAGACATGAAATTGCTTTCTTCTTCAAACCAGAGGAACTTGTCGGTTGAATCTAGCTTCTCCACAACAGAAAATTAATTTACTCGGCTTAGATCTTGCTGCAATGCGAGCATTTTTGGAGGGAATGGGCGAAAAACCTTTCCGTGCTCTCCAGCTTATTCAGTGGATTCACACAAAAGGTTTGACTCAATTCAGCGAAATGTCAAACTTAAGTAAATCGCTACGTGAATCACTCGCAAATATTGCAACTATTCAGGCACCAGAAATTATTCACCAAAACATTGCGACAGACGGCACCTATAAATGGCTCATCCGTTTGTCGGATGGCAACTGTATTGAAAGCGTCTTTATTCCCGAAAAAACGCGCGGTACACTCTGCATTTCATCGCAGGTAGGTTGCATTTTAAACTGCGATTTTTGTTCCACTGGTAAACAAGGTTTTAGCAGAAATCTAACCACTGCTGAAATCATTGGACAACTGTGGTTGGCTGTCCGCGTTCTTTCTACCAACAATAAAGAGCATGATCGTGCCATCACAAATGTTGTGTTTATGGGCATGGGTGAACCTCTATTAAATCTTGATCAGGTCATCCCCGCGATCAACTTAATGCGACATGATAACGCCTACGGCTTATCCAAATATCGCATTACCGTGAGCACGGCAGGCGTCATTCCCGGTATGCAGACCTTACGGCTTGCAACTGACACTGCACTCGCCCTTTCTTTACATGCGACAAATGATACCTTGCGCAATGAACTGGTGCCGCTCAATAAAAAATATCCTCTCGCAGCACTCATGATTGCCTGTAAGGATTACTTCAAGAATGAGCCAAGACGGTCCATTATTATGGAATATGTGATGTTGGCTGGTGTAAACGATACCATCGCACATGCAAAAGAACTGATTTGTCTCTTACAAGACGTACCAGCAAAAGTAAATTTAATCCCATTCAATACCTTCCCCAATACAACCTACCAACAATCTGACCCGGAAACGATCCATCGTTTCCAAGAAAAACTCATTAGTGCGGGCATCTTTACCTCCATTCGTCGCACACGCGGCGACGACATTACAGCCGCCTGCGGGCAACTTGTAGGAGACGTGCAAGATCGCACAAAAAGACAACAGCGAGAACGAGAGAGGATTGAACAAAGTAGTCGTGAAAGGGTATGATGCATCATTAGCGATTTTACTGACAATTTAAAGGATATCTGCGTGCCAGAACCCATCACCGCCATCAGAGGAATGAACGACATCCTGCCAGATGAAACACCACTTTGGCTGCATGCGGAAACAATTTTTAGAAAAGTTTTTCAGGGGTATGGTTATCAAGAAATTCGCTTCCCCGTTCTCGAAAGAACCGAGTTATTTAAACGATCCATTGGCGAAACAACCGATATCGTCACAAAAGAAATGTATACCTTTCTAGATCGCAATCAAGAAAGTGTCACACTGCGCCCTGAAGGCACTACACCCTGTGTTCGCGCCTGCCTCGAACATGGTCTCCTCTATAACCAAATTCAACATCTCTGGTACCGCGGACCTTGCTTCCGTTACGAAAGACCACAAAAAGGTCGTTTACGCCAATTTCATCAAGCGTCCGCTGAAGTATTTGGTCTAGCAGGGCCTGATATTGATGCTGATCTTATTATGCTTTCTGCTACCCTACTAGAAAAGCTAGGTATCAAATCACATGCCACACTACAAATTCACTCCATGGGCAATATTGCCTCTCGAGAGGTCTATCGTAAAAAATTAACAGAATATTTCTTAGCGCATAAAAATAAACTAGATGCAGACAGCCTGCATCGTCTCCACAAAAACCCGTTACGTATTTTGGACAGCAAAGATCCAACCTTAAAAAGCCTGATCGAAAATGCCCCTAAATTACTTGATCATCTAGACAGTGATGCCATCCAACACTTCGAGAAGCTTCAAGAATATTTAACGCATGCAAATATTGCTTTCGAAATTAATCCACACTTAGTGCGCGGCCTCGATTACTATACGAAAACAGTGTTCGAGTGGGTCACGGATCAACTAGGCGCACAGGGCACTGTTTGCGGTGGTGGGCGTTATGATCATTTGGTAGAGCAACTAGGCGGCAAACCAACACCTGCAATTGGGTTCTCATTCGGCATGGAACGAACCATCTTATTAATGCAGCAAGCCACTCAAAAAAATAAAATCACCAATGAATTACATGCTTATGTTATTACAGATAATGAAGAAGCATTTATTCATGGTCTAAAACTAACACATTATTTAAGAAGCAAAGTATCAGGCCTGCACATCATGCTGCATAGTGGCGGCGGTACACTTAAAAACCAATTTAAAAAAGCAGATAAAAGTGGCGCACAATATGCTGTTATTATTGGCGAACATGAATTAAAAACAAATTCTATCTCTTTAAAATCATTGCGAGAAGATATACAACAACAAACACTCTACCAAGATGAATTAGCAGAATATTTAAAGCTAAAAATTCAGAAAAAGCAATAAGGTCGCCACATGAGCACATACTTAACCGAACAAGAACAAGTCGAATTACTAAAGAACTGGATTAAACAATACAGCGTTGCCATTCTTGTGGGTGTCGTCTTAGCTATGCTCATTATTTTTAGCTGGCGATATTGGCAAGAACGCCAGCACAAATTAGAAACCCACGCCTCTATTATCTTTGACGAGATGCTCACAGCACGCGTTCAGCATGATGCTGATGCACTGCAACCTGCTATGGATAAGCTATTAACACATTATCCACGAACCGTGTATGCTTCCTTTGCTGCCCTCATGTTGGCAAGAGAGAATCTAAAGCATCTCAATTATGCTGAAGCTAAAAAACAACTCAACTGGGTTCTCATGTATAGCAATATTCCATCGCTAAGAGAAATTACAAGATTACGACTTGCAAGAGTGTTAATTGCTGAAAAAGACCCAAAGGCTGGTATTGCCATCTTAGACAAAGTCGATGACAAACATTTTGATGGATTAATTAACGAAATCAAAGGTGACGCCTACTTAACGATGAATCAACCTGTACTTGCTCGAGAATGGTATCAGAAAGCACTCGATACTCTTCCCAATGCAGAAGTGATTCGCCCATTACTACAAATGAAATATGACAATCTTGCTTAAATACTTATACCCAAAAAATATAAAGCTCGCAATCATCCCACTCATTGCGAACACACTACTCCTTGCAAGCTGTGGCGGATTATTCAACAAAGATAATGCGCCCACACCTGCTCCGCTGGTGCCTATTACAATGCGCACCGTGCATGTTGAACAAGCCTGGTTGAGTGGCGATCCAACCTACCTACGTGGCGCTACCTTAAAGTTAGAGCCAACGCTCTATCGCAATCGCATTTATATGGTCAGCGATAATGGCGTTCTATCTGCCATCGATCAACAAACCGGTCATATTGTTTGGTCATATAATACACATTTACTCCTTACTTCAGGCCCTGGTGTTAATCATGGTATCATTGTCACCGGATCCAATGAGGGTATTGTTGTTGCATTACAAGAAGCGGATGGCAAGCCATTATGGCGCGCTACGGTCGCAGGACAAGTCATTGCAAAACCACTGATTGCAAATAACCGCGTTATCATCAAAACAACGGGTGGTAACTTGTATGCGCTCAATTCTGTTAACGGTGATGTTATTTGGTCGGTGAGCGAACAAGAACCGAATTTAATCTTGCATGGTGCAAGTTCACCTCTACTTAAAGATGGCGCGTTATTTACAGGTTTTGCAAGCGGTCATCTAGCAAAAATCAATTTAATGAATGGCAAAACAGATTGGAAAAGATTAATTGCGATGCCACAAGGCGCATTTTCAATTCAGCGCATGGTAGATATCGATGCAAACCCCGCGACCGGCGACAAACGTATTTTTGTAGCAACCTATCAAGGCAAAATTGCAGCCCTAGATGAAAA
>MGYE01000033.1 GCA_001801625.1 Gammaproteobacteria bacterium RIFCSPHIGHO2_12_FULL_42_10 | reverse complement strand
GAAAAGACGTGGGGGTTATGATGTGCTTGAGGCGTCTTCTGGTTCGACGGTGTCGACGTTTTTGACGACGGTGTTGAATACGGGTGGATTAACGTTCGATGCAGAGCAAACCCAAGACGGTGGATCCATTGCTGTTGGATTCACAAGCAGGTTTGGCGCCGGAAGTAATGATATCTTGCTGACCAAATTCACACGGAATGGTACTTTATCCTGGATCAAGACCCTAGGTAATGGAACCGATGATGTGGGTTATTCTGTTTGTCAAACCGAGGACGGGGGATTTATTGTTGCTGGATACACAAACACTTTTGGTCCAGGAGATTATGACGTCGTACTTGCCAAACTTTCCTCAAATGGCACCTCATCGTGGGTAAAAAAGGTGAGAGTGGGGGCGGGTATAGAATATCCTCGCGTTGTACGACAAACCCAAGACGGTGGATTTATCTTCACGGGCGGTACCAACAGCTTTGGTACACAAGATGTTCTGCTCGCCAAATTCTTCCAAAATGGCACGTTATCCTGGCTCAATACATTGAATACTGGAAGTGGTGATGAGCGTTCTTCTGTTGAACAAACCCAGGATTTAGGATTCATTGTTACAGGAAAAACGAATGTCATGAGTCTAGGGAATACTGGCGCGTTACTCGCCAAATTTCTCTCAGATGGCACGTTATCGTGGACAAAAGTATTACAAGGAACGGGCAGTTTATCAGGTTATAATGTTCGACAAACCCAAGACAGCGGATTTATTGTCATAGGAGATACTTATAACATCCTCGGTGCGGAAGGTTATGGTATTCTATTTGCCAAGCTTACCTCAACAGGTAACCTAACATGGGCAAAAGCCTTAGGTATTGGAAACAATGATCGGGGTGGCGCTGTTGAACAAACTGAAGATGGTGGATACATTCTCACAGGAGTTAGCAATCTTGTCAGTAGTGCGGGAGGTGAAGCTACTTTAATTGCCAAATTTTCATCAAATGGCACGTTATCGTGGGCAACAACTTTAGCTTTTTACAATCTCCATTTTTATGGCATTTTTATTAAGCAAACTGAAGATGGCGGATTCATGATAGCCGGTGGTAGTGGCCTTTTTCTCGCCAAAGTCAACCAAAACGGCATGATTATAGGCTGCAATGCAACACAAGCAGCCAACCTCACCGTCATGGATATCACCCATTTAATTAACGTCACCTCCATTTCACCCACAGTAACATCATCCAGCCCAACCGTACTCGATTGGCCAATATCCGCCGTATCACAAAATTTGAATCAGACGATGATATGTTTCGAAGAAACTCAAAGCAAGTTGTTTTCTCATTCGTTTTCTCATTCCTTGCAATCTCAATCCCCCTCATCTCGCGTTTCATTTTCTCGTTCATTAAGTGATAAAAGTACAGATTCCAAAAATCGCACCCATTCTCGTTCATTAACTGATAAAAATACAGATTCCAAAAAACCCACCCATTCTCATTCATTAAGAAACACAGAAGACCAGACTAGCTCGCTGTCACCAGAAGTAATAAAAACTCGAACACCACACCCAACCCTAACTCGCCCAGTCAGACTTGGCAGTGCTGTATTACTTCAAGCCTCCGATCTTGCTATTACTGGAATCATGCATCTTCAAATTTCTCTTTCTGGGTCTTTAGTGTTAGCGCAAACAAGCACAGGACTACAATTAATTACCGTAAATCAAAATAGTGTCATGACCGAAGTCGGTCAATTCGTACTTTCAGGAACGATACGGGCCATCACATTTTCTCAGGATGAACAATATCTATTTGTTGCTAATAACCAAAGCATTCAAGTTATCGATATTTCCAATCCGCATAATCTACTACCCATTAGCGCCATCTCGACAGAAGCACCTATTGAGAGTTTAAACATAGGCGGTAGCGGCCAACATCTCTTGGTTGGGACAAATACCGGCATCACAGTATTCTCAGCTACAACGCCAGCAACGCCCGCCACAATGACTGTTGTCACTTCATACCCTACTTCAAGCCCAGTCAAATCCATTCAGACCAATCCAAATACCAATGTAGTTGTTATCGGTTCAGGTAACAATGTTACTTTACTTAACTTTGAAAATAATGAATTCACCCTGCTTGATCAAAAAACATTTACAAACCCCGTTAAAACCATTTCACCAATTGATTTTATTAGCCCAACACAACTAACACTTACATTAAATAATGGTGACACGGTATTTATGAATATCGCTAATCCAAGATCAACGATCGTGATTTCTACTATTCCCGGTTCACCAACTGAATTAACGACTGTTTCAGGCGCGACATTATTGGTTGCAGGTGTTAAACCAGGTATTCAGATTTTTCAGAATAATCAGCAAAACTGGCAAACGATACGCGAGGTTGGTTATAGCCCAGTGGTGGGTTCGGTAAGCAATTTATTATTTTCTGAAAACGGTGGTTTTGCAATTTACAGTGATAACCAAGGCTTAAAACTGATTAAAGTGATCCAACATCCTGGCCGATTGGATGTGCCGTTGCCAAGGTTGTTGGATGTTGTAGATCTCAATTTTGCAATTCGTGACGTTCTTTTAAATGAGGAACATGACTGGCTTGTCATTGGCGGTAGAAATCAATTAACGTTTATTTCACGAGAAAATTTGCAGCTTCCAACGATATTAAGTGTTTTCAATACAGTGGGTAATGTTCAGCAACTGATGTTTTTTCCTGATAAAGCAAAGTTGGTCGTGATTGATGGGGGTGGTATTGCTGTTGTAGATTGCTTTAACCCCGCTTTTCCACGTGAGCTGGGCCGCTGGAGCAGTGTCAATACAATTTACAGCGCAACCTTGAGTGGTTCGCATGTTTATGTGTGTCAAGGTGCAGCGGGCATTTCAGTCTTGGACATTACCAATTTAGCCAATATTACTAAAATAACCACGTTATCGACGCAAGCTGCTGTATATTCAATTCAGTTTAATCAAGATCATTCACTCGGTTTTGTAGCGGATAGCACTGGAATCGCTATTTATTCGGTTCAAACGCCAACCCTGTTTCAATTCATCAGTCGGTTTAATTCAGTAGGATCTGTTTCTAATATAGCGCTCAGCTCAGATGAGCAGACACTTTATTTTATCAGTGGAGAGGTGTTTGGTCGGATCAATATAGCCAACTCATCCATGCCGTTACTGTCTAACTACCTGGACGCATCTCGACCCATCAAAAATATCGTGTTAAGCAGTCAAGGCATCGCAGCGTACCTAGCCGATGAGACAGCCGGAATGCTTATTATCAATACCGAAACCATGCAAATTCAAGGTCAACTACCCGGCACCGCTGTTAATGCGATGGCTTTAACCGAAGCTGAAGACGAAATTTATATTGCAGATATGGATGGCGGTCTTAAAGTCGTGGAACTAATTAATGAACTACCCATCATTCCATTAACTGCTAGAACTCATTATCCAGTGGGTATTCGCGTTGAAGAAACGCTATTGTTTTTCGATCAAACGCTCAACCCCATCGCAACTGATCGAATCAATAGCATTCAATACATTAATAATGGCCAGCAACAAGATCTTCCTTTTTGGATTTCTGCTGATCTCACGCAACGAAAATTATTTATCACCGCTCCAGCAGAGCTTACCGATCAATTTATTCAGTTGGCTATTTCGTTGATTGTGGATGGCGTATCTCAAGTTACGTTATATCAGGCACAAGTGAGTTCATCGCTCGCAATCAACTTAAATAGAGGGGTAATTGCAATTACAACACCTTCACCAATGGTATCTGTGAATGTCAATCTCACCCAAGCCATCTTCATTCCACAATCTGCTGGTGCTTTATCTGTTTCAATAGAAGGCAATACGCTTCAGTTATATGGCCCAGTTGGCCTTGTTAATAATTATCTTCAATCTGTTCGTGTTATTCCAAATCCAGCGACACTTGATTCGTCCGTAGTTGCTTTAAATAGCGCTCAAGTTCAGGCGACTGACACTGTTAATCGTTTTTCCAGCGTCACGATTGTTCCGCTTCGCAGTTTTCGTTTCGATCAACCCCCTGTTGTTATGAATCGGATGAGCCAAATGAATGAAAAAGCACTCAATCCTTTTCAGGTAAGCGTACCATCCAATATTTTCAGTGATCCAGATGATCTGAACCTTAGACTATCTGCACAACTTGTTAATGGCACTCAACTTCCATCCTGGCTCACATTCAACACCATTACAGCTGCATTTTCTGGCGAAGCACCTGTTGCAATGTTAGGTAAATCGCTTGAAATTGAAATTACCGCAACTGATGGTTATCTATCCGCTAACACGACCTGGTTATTACATATTGATCCTAACCATGGCCCATTCGTTGCCACACCCATTCCCTCATTGACTCGCGAAAGTGGCGTTGAATTTTTCTATACCCTTCCAAAAGACACGTTCAGGGATGATGATAACAACACGCTCACTGCTAATGCCGTTCAAGAGGGTTATGATGTCCTGCCGGGTTTTCTCACCTTCGATCCTAAATCAGATATGTTCCTAGGTCGTCCAACTGCAAATGACGTTAATACTTATAATATTAAAATCACTAAAACTGATAAATTTGGTGCATCTGCCGCAGCCATCATGAGTCTTTCTATCAAATACTCAAACTGGGATTTAGGTCTCTATGCGTTAAACATAATTGGCTACCTCGCGCCTTTCATAACAGTGATAAGTTTTGTCTACTACAGCCGATCATTTTTATATAACACTGTTACACGAAAAAATTATTGGCATGATGAAATTCCAGCTGATCTTCTTGAAGGTAAAGACTACAAGTCCAAAATCAATAAAGACAATATCACTAAAATTCGTATCATGATGCTCAATCCTAAAAATTTCGGGCACGATTTCGCTAAAAATAAGCTTCCTCTTCATTGGTATATTACCTTTTTTGCCAAGGCGCTGCTCAATGATGAGTTGCTCCCGCCCTGGCTAAAACTGGATCACAACACCCGCACTCTCACCTTAAAACCAGAACATTTTCCTATTCCTGCTGACAATAAAATCTACCTCTGTCAACTTATTGAAAAAAGTCGTTTTATTGGTGATATTATTCTAGAAAGTTTTTTCATTGATCTTGCCAAAATTTCAATGTATCAAGCTCCTATAGTCACACCGCAGCTTTCATCATCTCTTGATCCATCCATTGAATTACCGGAAAATCGAGATCCAGATCGATTAAGCAATGTTCTCAACTGGGTCGAAACTGTAGAATTAGTAGCGCTACCATCTCAACCTGTCATTGCTTCAACAGACTCAAATGTGACATTGCCGCATCCTGCAACAGAAGGAAATTCACAACAACAGATATCACTGCATATTGAAAGTGAATCCTCTGATGATGAAAATCCGTTAAGGCATCATGAAGGTTCACCTAATCAACATAACTTTTTTTACGGAATATGGTCGAAGCAGAAAAGGAGCAGTGTGGCAAATCCACTTTTACCGCAGCCTAAATTTGAATTATGAGGTAGGGATCGTGCACGATCCTTAGGGACATGTACAAAGAACATAGAATTTCCATCTTTGGGTGATATTGCATGATAATTGGTTAATGGATAATCACCTCAACACGTTTATTAAACGCCGTTCCCATCGGATATTTATTGCTTGCGATAGGGTGCTTCGCCCCTTCACCACGCACTGAAATAACACTGGAAACACCATCTTCTTGAAGAATAAGGGCAATAGCATCAGCATAACGTTTCGATAATTTCCGTCTTGCTGGATTTAACCAAACTTTATCAGTATACCCTGTCACTGTGACGCGCGGATGCACAAAATAGTGTGTATAACGCACAATAAATTCAGCCAATCGATCCAAATCCTTATCACGATCTGACCTCAGTTCATGTGTGTCATGTTCAAAAAAGCCATCTGTCGGAATGACAAAAATAAATCGCATACCTTGTTTAATAACCTGTATGCCAGACATATCGATTTCCGCTATTAATCTACGTTCATGATCCGGCAAATTTTGAAGAACAGGGTCTTCAACATAAGTTGGTGTATGATGACTGCACGCATTTAAGCCTGAAAATAAAGCGGTTAACAACGCGATGCAAAAAAAAGAGCGGATCCATTTATTCATAATGATGTTCCCAAATAACAGTGATACCAATTCTTCAAAACGCTTCCCACATAAGTTGAACCGATATTCCCGGATTTACTTTTAATTGATTAAACGCCAAAGTAATTTCTTGTTCCACTTCCGCACGAGAAAATGTATCAAACACAAAATAAAATAACTGATTAAATGCGGCTTTATCTTCCTCAATTAATAAATCATTTTTTAATTCACAATAATAAAGCATGCTTGCACACCCATCCATCAACTGCTGTTGCGGCGTGCGACGCAATACTTTTGTTTTTATTTTAGATTCATACATCATACATTGTTCAATCATATGCGCTTTGGCAATTTCTTCTTCTAATAAGTGTTTAATCTTAACAGAAATTGAATCTGTATGCCCCGTCAATAAAGCATAGGTATATTTTAATTCTGCAATGACGCGCCGATGCCACAACATCACCTGCGCTTCTAAATCTTTCAGATTTCGTTTCGACAAACGACCATAGCGCGATTTCGCCAACCACAAAAAATATAAAATGATATTGATATTAAAACCACTATCATGCTGCAGATGATAAATCGATTGATTTAATTCAGGGTGGGCCAGCAAATCACTGGTGAATTGTGTAAAAAGGCAGTGGCGGTTGAAATCTTCCATGATATTCATCCTTTTTGAATACTCAGTAATCCTAATTATTATATATGGTTTTTTTGAACAAATGTCAGTTATCGCTGGTAGCGAATTGCATCAAATTAAATCTTACCGAAGCTAGCTAAAAAACCATTCGTTGCATCAAAATAAATCTTACCCAAGG
>MGYE01000032.1:3720-10389 GCA_001801625.1 Gammaproteobacteria bacterium RIFCSPHIGHO2_12_FULL_42_10 | reverse complement strand
TCTCTTTATTATTTATTATTATTCATTATCAGTATATCTCATCTCGCTTTAAGTTGTAAATCTAAAGCCTGTCTAAAGCAGGGCTGTCCTATTAAAATGATCCCCTCTCTCGGAGCATTTTTTGCGAGGGGGATCATTTTAATCTTCACACATTGATCACCTCATTTAACCCAATTTGATAAATTTCATGTAAAATCCGTGCGTTGATTTATGGAAAAGGGCACGGAAATGGAAGTTTTAAGTACAAAAAGGCTAGATAATCTGGGTATTGTGATGGGCACACTGAGAGATGACGTGATTTAATAAAAGCACACACCCAGGTTAAGATCGTAATCTTAACCTGGGTGTGTGCTTTTATTAAATCACGTCATGGAAAACTGTTCTGCAAAATCAACAATTCGATGCTGTGTATCCATGTATAAAGCATGAAGAGGGTTTAAATGGGATAAATCTTTTTCAAGGTGGATTTTTTGCAAATGTGCATTGTATGACTTTGCTGATTTCCAAGCGTTAATGTCTATTATTTTGTTTTTCATTAGCTTGGTTGCCGAACGAATAAGCTTTTGTGCAATTGGACCGGGCTGATGCCTTATTACTCGCTGTTTTTCCATTATAAACCTCTACTGATATTCCGATTATTTCTTGGTTCCAACAGGTATATTTTCTGGTGATATCCATACAACTTTATTATCACGCCACTCGCAGACAGGGTTACCAGCCTGCTTGTGTTTTAACAAAGCAGTTTTGATGCCTTCTTGAATAATCATCGTAACCTTGGCGGAATCATTTAGGATGATTGATATGCTATCATCGTTCTTGCTAATCTTATTACCCACTGTAAGTCTCCTCAAGTTCTTCCCAAATCGATTTTTTTTCAATCACTAATTTGTCACCATGAATTTCAGAAGCGATAAGAGAAAGTTTATCGGCATTGGAGTTATCATAAAACTGCCACGAATCAGTTAAAGGGCGATATAGGTTAAAGAAATTTTTTAATCCTGATTTGTAACGGCGGCGGATAGTTTCCTCTAGAATCGAATGTCCACCGGTCTTAACACGCTCTTCAACACGACGAATTGCTAGTTCTACATTTTTCAACCATAAGAATATGAGATGAAACTCATAGCCGTCTTGCTTTAGCTTTGGGATCCATGTAGAAAATGTTCTACTTGCAAGAGTGGTTTCAAAAGAAAAATTGACCTTTTCTTCAGCCAGCTTTTGAATTGTTTCTAGCATAATGCGCCCAGCTTGAATCGATGCCTTTTCGGGTTGAAAAGCACATAGGCCGTGAGCGATGGTATCAGCATTTACAAAATCATTGACGTGCAATGAGTTTTGCAATAATGCAGGTGCTGCGGTAGTTTTACCTGAGCCGTTACAGCCAGCAATAATAATTAAATGAGGCATCAGTTAACCTGTTCTACGGCTATGAATAAATTCAGCGAGATTGCGCCGAGTTGTCTTATCAGAAGGAAGATATAGCAGTGCTTTCTCCCATGCAGATTTGGCTTCCTCGATATTGTCGCCCGCATAAAATGCCGAGCCTAAATTATTGTATACTTCATTTAAGTGAAATACATCGGTCGGAGGGTAATGACGGATAGCTGTTTGATATGCAGTGACTGCGCCTTCAATATCGCCGCTTTCCTTTAGCATGAGGCCGATAAGATAATGCGCTCTGGGATGGTTGGGATTAATCGACAAGCATTGAGCCAGGAGATCATTGCTTTTCTTGCCGTCAAAATAACTATATACGATAGATTCCCGACATATTACCTCAGCTGTTTCCCCAACAACTGATTTAGCTTTATCTATCCATTTTAGAGCAGTAGTATAATCACCTTCTTCAGCGGCAACCATGGCTTCCATTATTTCAGCAAATACTTTCTTACAGCAAAATTTGTATTTTTTTCCAGAGGCGCATGGGCAGGGATCATAGCTATCAGGGATCATCTTTTTAAGGCATTCTCGATCTAGTTCATCAGTATTTTCGCGTACATGCGAATGGCCGATTGAAGAAGGAGAATAAAAATGTTCTCCAAATGATTGTTTGATAGGCGCGATAAGGTCTTCAAGATAAACAGACGCTATCGTCTCAAAGTCCAACCCCAGCTTATCAGTAGCCTTGCGAAGCAAAGGTTCTGCTGGGTCACCACTAGCAATGATGATGCGATTGGGAAGATTGACGCTCTTGATTTTGGCTTCTTTAAACAGTTTGTTAGCTTGTGACTGAGTCAGTACTGTTTCGGTTGTTTCAAACGTTACAATATCACCGCTTGGCAAATCCATCACCATGTAAAAATCGATAGGACCATCTGCAATTTGGCTATCAAGCCTGAATACCAGCCAGGCTGAATTTTTGTTGAAATCATCAAACTGATACGGTTTCATAAGATTTTGATCCTCGTTCTAAGTGAATTAGTAGCGATGCAGTGGGAGCATGTCACATTCGTCCCACAAGGTGTCGAAATCCTGATACCACGCTCTATGTCGTGTTCGCCAACAACTTCCCGATAAAATAAAAAAGAAATTCGATAAATTAACTATTACTGCGACTCGCACCGCCTATAACAAGCTAAAAGATCTGCCAAAAAGTACTACCATTAACCATTTTAAAGAGCTATTGATCCATCTAACGTGGTTAGAATCATTTGGTTCGATGGCTGATTATCTCAAAGACATCAGCCAAATCAAACTAAAACATTTTTCCGGTGAAGCTAAGTCTTTGGACGCTAGCGATATGCGCGATATTTTAGAAGCAAAACGTTATACATTAATAGCCTGCCTGATCAACGACATGCAAAGACAAGCGAAAGATCACTTGGCCATTATGTTTCTCAAACACATGAGAAAAACTGAAGGAAAAGCCAAGCAAAGATTATCTGATTTGCGCGAGGAAAACAAAGACAAAACGCGAACCTTGCTCACTCTACTCGGTGATATCGTTGTTACAATTGGCAAGAAGATAACACCAAAACGCATTAGAGCAGTTAGAAAAAAATTATCTGAAAGTGGCGGCAGGGAGGCGATTCTTTCTGATTGCGAACAAGCCATTGCTTATCATACGGATAATCATCTTCCACTAGTATGGAGATCACTGCGTGGCTCACGTCAGGTATTATTTTCTTTACTACGCACATTGAATATTCAATAATGGCGTTCCCATTCTAAAAAAGAGACATAAAACAACAGACGATTATGATCCAAAGCTTGAATCTATCATCAAGGCCAGAATGCCAAAAAGAAAATTGATTGATATCCTGGTCAATGTAAATCATTACACTGGTTGGGCAACTGTTTTTGGTCCTTTATCGGGCTCTGATCCAAAAATCTCTAATGCGGTTGAGCGTTATATTTTGACGACATTATTCGAAAGGGAGAGAGTTTCTTGCTCGCATTGTTGCTATGTTGACTAAAATGGCGAAAGAAAAAGCTTAATCGTTCAGTTTAGAAAAAAACGGGCGCGGGCACGATTAGTGCAGTGATTTACGCAACAACGCCACTTCTATTTTTAACCCCTTGTTTCTACTGATGCCGACGCGCAGAGTCGAACTGCGGACCTACTGATTACGAATCTGACCATATACTATCTTCACTGTTCTTCATCACTGATCATCGTTCACTGTATAATTTACTAAAACAGCTTGTTTTATAGTGTTTATTACATTTTTATTGCATCACTCTTTGTCATAGGGCATCATCCATTGCCGGTGTTTTTGAGGAATGTTTTAGGGAATGTTTGAGAGTTAAGAGGATTTTATGCAAAAAGATAAGAAAAACCTATTCACAGATCGATTTATCAAGTCATTAGCAGCTAGAAAAGGCCAAACCAGACACTATGATGTTCGTGAAGGCAGTGGTTCTGGATTCGCGGTGACTGTTTTTCCTTCTGGCGAAAAGAGCTTCATCTACATCTACCACTGCAACGGCCATAGACGACGTATGACAATCGGCAAATACCCGCATATGAGTCTCGCAGATGCAAAAAAAGAACATCGTGTTGCGCTTAAGCTGTTAGAAAGCGAGAAAGACCCCGCAACTGAAAGAAAAAAGGCGAGGCAAGAAGAAAGAAGCGCAGACACTGTGCAATCTCTGATAAATGAGTACATCGAGGAATGGGCAAAACCGCGCAAACGATCGTGAAAGGAAGATCAGCGTATTTTGCATAAAGACATCCTGCCAATCTGGGGTAAGCGTAAAGCAAAAGATATTACCAAGCGCGATGTTATTCTGTTGCTTGAAGCCATCACCAAACGTGGTGCGCCCATTGGCGCCAATCGAACACTCGCTTGCATCAGACGCATGTTTAATTTTGGCATAGAACGTGATTTAATTACTGCAAGCCCCTGCACCACCGTCAAAGCCCCCTCCAAAGAAAACCGCAGAGAACGCAGTTTAAGCGCCGAAGAAATCAAATATTTCTGGAATCAACTGGATCATCCTATGGTTAAAATGTCAGTACATACGAAGCTTGCATTAAAACTACAGCTTGTGACTGCGCAACGTAAAGGTGAGATTATCGCAACTGAATGGAGCGAGATTGATTGTCTTGCTAATACATGGACTATTCCCTCCAGCAAGGCAAAAAATGGTAAAACGCATCGAGTGCCGTTATCTGAACTTGCGATCAACCTACTGGCAGAAATTAAAAATATCAGTGGTCACTCCCGCTGGTTATTTCCCGCACCAGCAACACTTAAAGAAGATGTCCATATGACAGGCGCTGCGATTGATCATGCTGTGCGGCGCAGCAAACAAGCACTGCCAGAGCTTAAGGACTTCTCCCCGCATACACTAAGGGCAACAGCTGCGACACAGATGGCTTCGATGCGCATCTCAAGTGACATCATCAGCCGGATATTGAATCACGCTAAAAAAGGAGTGACTGAACAACATTACAATCAATACAACTATGACGATGAGAAACAGTCTGCGCTCAATGCCTGGTCAAACAGACTTAGAGAGATTATCGAGGGTGTGCACTGCCAATCCAAAATCATACCCCTAAAGAAAGCAATAGCTTGATATTCGGACGTTTTTGACCGATAATAGTCAATAAGGACACATATGAAAGGATCAGAGTTTTTAAGGAAAATTAAAAAGTTAGGCGAAGAAAAAGATATATCGGTAAAGTTGATACAAGAGCGCGGCAAAGGCAGCCACAGCACGCTCGAATACGGCGATCGCTTTACGATTATACGTAATTTAAAAGACGAACTTAAAACAGGCACATTTAACGCCATGCTAAAGCAGCTTGGCATTAACAAGAAAGATTTGAGGTGATTTATGAACAATCAATTTAATTATCCAGTTAAATTAACTAAGCAAAAAGAAGGCGGCTACATGGCGCAGTTAGTCGACTTCCCTGAAGCTATTACACAAGGCGAAACGCTTGAAGAGACCTTAAATGAAGCTATAGACTGCCTTGAAGAAGCGATCGCACATCGCATTTCAAAAAAACTAGCAATACCTATGCCAAGCCACATAAAAAAGTCACATCATGCTATTTCATTACCCACAACATTCATTGCAAAAATTGCGCTGTATCTCGCAATGAAAGAAAAGAAGATGACAAATATTCATTTGGCAAAAAAACTTGATTGCGATGAGAAAGAGATTAGGCGTTTACTTGATTTACATTACAACTCAAAGCTACCACGTATTGAAGAAGCATTAGGCAAGCTTGGCAAGCGATTAGAGGTGCATGTGGTGTCTTTCTAATCATCTCTCATTAAAAAGTTATTTCGCGTTAAACCCAATGTTTACTAATGAGCACAGAACCAAAGTGGTTTCCTGCTTTTAATATAACCATGCGTAGAGCATCGCTAAGTGAGCATCAAACAACCGTCCATAAAAAAGATGCATTTATCGACCGCTATTAATATTAATTAAGTATCAGAGAAAAAAGCATGAGTAAAAAATGTAGTGAAAAAATTTTAAAGAATTTTCTGAAAAAATTGCCGGATGATATCACTGCATATAAAAAAAAGCCTTAAGGAAAGAAAAATTCAACGCCCATCAAAGATTAAAGACGACTTAAAAAACATGCTTGATCATCTGAAGATAGCAAATGATATATTAGAAAAATCGCCAGCATCTTTAAAAAATTTGCTGATTGATTATGAGGATGAATTATTGATCTTTAGATTCCATGATGATTTGCGTGATTTGATTTGTAAAATACATAATAAAGTTAATGACGGCACTCTAAATGATGGCGGTGGCATTCAGAGTGGCTCAGTTAAAAAATTTATTATATTCCATTTGCTGAAAATATACATACAAACAACGAAAGAATTCCCAAAATTCGGTTGGGATTACAACAAAGGCAAAGGAAGTTTTTTTGAATTTCTAGATCGATGTAAAAAAATATGCCCCGTGATTAAAGCACACCTGACTAACAACAAAACGGTATACAACAATGTTGGCGATATACTCAAAGAGTATAATGCATTTTTTGCGCACCTTGCCAAACTAAGCTCCTTCGCCAAGATACATCAATTGTAGCACAAACCAATTATCCACATCACTGGCGGCGAGTATGCAAGCACACAAAAGGTATGTTTTGAGGAATGTTTTCTAATTTTAGTCGTATTTTTTTGCGTATTTTAATCAAAAAATTTTGTTAATTTTATCTGATCTTTCAATAACCTGCCGACGCGCAGAGTC
>MGYE01000032.1:0-3596 GCA_001801625.1 Gammaproteobacteria bacterium RIFCSPHIGHO2_12_FULL_42_10 | reverse complement strand
CCATTTTCACGTCCTCGTTACGCTATATGATGAAATATTCGGGCTAGAAGCAAAAGATAGGTTGGGTGCTGTTATGGAGATTCTTCGCTCCGCTCAGAATGACAGCTGAAAGGATTACCATGCCGCATCACATCCATCATTTATCATGATGTACAAAAACACCATCCCAATCTGCGGGTGGTGGAGATGCACGATATTCTTCTAAACGTTTAACATAAACGAGGTAGATCAGCTTGTGTGGGTGCGCCAAATGCAAAGCATGCATTTTTGCGGCTGCCTCTTCCCACTGCTTTTGATGATAACTATCTAATGCCTGATGATATGCTGCCAATTCATCTAGCAAAGCGGGCTCTACCGTTGCTACCAATCCGATCAATTCAAAAATATCAATACCTTCTATTTTGCCTTTAACACGCACTCGATCTACCTTGCGAAAAACAAAATGATCTTGTTGATTGTGCGCGGTAGATTCTGATACAAGAATATCCACACCATAAAATTTTGTGAGACTTTCTAAACGTGAGGCAAGATTGACCGCATCTCCCAGTACAGTATAATTACGACGGAATTTAGATCCCATATCACCCACACTCATCAAACCTGAATTAATACCAACGCCCATCGAAATGGATGGCCATTTGCTAAATTCCTTTGTGCGACCCATTGTTGTCAACGACTGCTGCATCTCTAATGCAGCAAGTAATCCATGTCTCACATGGCGGCGATCATTCAAAGGCGCGCCCCAAAATGCCATGATTAAATCACCGATGTATTTATCTACTGTTCCTCGATATTTATAAATAATCTCAGTCATGGGTGTAAAATAGGCATTCAACATCTGCACCACATCAGACGCCTGCATCCCTTCTGCAATCGTTGTAAAATGGCGAATATCACTAAACAAAACAGTCATCTCTCGATTCTCACCCTGTAGCGTTATTTTTTCTTTCGATTGCAACATCTCATTAATGTGTTTCTCTGGAACATACTGGCCAAAGATTGCTTTTAATTGTTCGCGCCTGCGTGATTCAAAAAAGTAACCGTATAAAATATTAAAAATAGCAATAATAAATATCAGAAAAACGGTAACCAACAACGACAAAACTAAACCAGTACGTTGCCAAACTAAATAATTAACATACATTAGACCGGCGGGCAGACAGACCATTGCAAATGATAATATTTTCGGACCATATAATGGAAAGAACCATGCTGCGATTAGCCCTAATAAAACAGTAATCGTTATCTCTGCACCCAATACCCATGCTGGCGCATAAGAAAAATGCTGCATCAGTATGCCATTCATCAGTGATGCTTGAATCTCTACTCCAGGAAAGATGCTATCAACGGCGGTCGGTTGAAAATCGCCCAGTCCAATAGCTGATGTACCCACTAAAACAATCTTATTTTCCAGCGCATCAGATGGAATCTTGTCATTCAGAACATCCGTCGCAGAATAATATGAAAACGTATAACTTTTACCAACAAACGGGATGAGCGCAGACCCTCGATCATCCGTCGGTATCACATAATTACCAATCTGAATACCCTCTAATTTCTTAGCATCACTGTAAGGTCGAGAAACGAGTGTTGCTTGCTGATTGAGATAGGTTAACACTGTCCTCAGTGAAAGCGCAGGATATACCTTACCTTGATATGTCAGCAACAAAGGTGCACGACGTACAATACCATCTACATCGGGAGAGATATTAATAAAACCACCCGCTCTTGCAGACTGCTCTAAAATAGGAATATTACTGATATACCCTTGCTCAACAGGCAATCCGAGTGATGCTAATTCATCACTGGGGAGCGTCATTAACGGTGCTGGTAATTGATTTTGCATGCTTGATTGCGATAGAAAAACCATCGGTAAAATCGTGGGTACACTGGCAATACTTTTACTAAACGCCTGATCATCATCAAATAGGCCAATATTTTTTTCAAGCATCGCTCTGAGAGATGCGTTCAATACATGTGAACGATCTAATTCGGCAATTAATATTTCAGCAATATTGCTTTGTGGCTCAGAAAAGAAAATATCGAAAACGACTAAAGCCGCTTTTTTTTCTTTTAACTGATCGACTAATCGAGCCAGCTTACTACGCGGCCACGGCCAATGACCCTCCTTGCTAATACTTCTATCGTCGATATCAACAACGACAACAGGACTGATTTGTGAGGCAGTATTAGCATGGGTCAGCGCCTGTGTGCGCAACTGGACATCGTAGCCCAAATACTCCAACCGATTGATAAAATGACGTATTGTTGGCGTAGACGTCATAAAACACCACAGTGCGACACACACTAGCAAAAACCCAATGATTCTTGGAATATATTTATTCATACTTTCACTGAATGCAGAAACTATCTAACGCATTGGCGGAATTCGCGGGCGTTTGTTGGCCAGACATAGTCGATGGCGATGTCGTGCCATCTACAGCAGGTGCAGATGATGGCGCTTCTCCGCCTATCGCAGGCCCCTCCGCAGATGAAGAAGTATCGGGCGGGACAGGTGTGTCGCCGCCTGATGCCGTAGAGGATTGCGTACTATCACCGCCTGATGCAGCTGTGCCACCAGAGGACCCGTCGTCACCGCCAGGAGGTGGCGGTGCAGCAGGAGGCGCGCCTGCAGCAGATGGTGGTGTTTGCACTGCATCAAAAGTTGTGCGTTGTATCGTGGCTTGGTGTTTCAACTCGACTGGCTGTGTTTTCAGAGGAACCGGCGCAAAATCAGACGCACGCACAGAAGCATAAGGCGTTTGTGCATTTAAGTACAATGTGTGTCCACCGTGTGTTACGGAAGGCGAACCCGAATTATACCCCACAAGCAATCGGCCATTAATGATATAGGCATTATAATCCGTACCACGCACTCCAATGATCGCGACAGGTGTTTTGACTTGATATTGTGAAGGATTCTTTTTTGCAATCAACCCGGTAATCGTACGAAAACCACCCGCAATTAAATTCATAGCATACGTGCCAACCGAGTTGTTTTTTACAGTGGCTGGATGATAATCATAGCGATCAATATAAAAATTAGTACCCGTGCGAAAAGTCATGAGCGTGTTATCGGTAAAGACGATCTGCGCTTCAGATTGACTATCTGTAATGAGAGTATCGTGCAAATAAATAGGCGAACCGCCCGCTAAACTGCGTCCGGTCATATCAAGCGACATAGCCTGTAGTTTACCTTTCACCCACACCACTTTCCCAACCATAGCCTCAGTCGTCGCTGCATGTAGTGTCGTGTGCAGTGCAAAACACAGAAGTATACTCATTATATATCTGAGAATATTTTGCATTCTATAATCATTCATCTATTGCTACAAAAAAGCAAGATAAAAACAGCAATTCCCACTAACCCGGAATTGCTGAGGCAAAAAAAGTCATTGCAATTACCACAAGCCTCCCGTATAAAAAGCACGCGATATATTCCGCTATCACGTGTGTCATACCAACATGCTTCTAGCCCGGATATTTCATCATATAGCGTAACGAGGGCGTGAAAATGGCTTGTCTGTAAGGCGCAAGAAGAAAAGCCATTTTCACGTCCGCAGGTGCTAGTATGATGAAATATCCGGGCTAGCTGG
>MGYE01000031.1:11850-12454 GCA_001801625.1 Gammaproteobacteria bacterium RIFCSPHIGHO2_12_FULL_42_10 | reverse complement strand
GTTAAATCTTGTGATGAGTTAAATCATGAGTTGTCTCTGTTGATACCTTATCATGCTTTGTTGGGGTTGAATCAGGCGGTGTCTATTTTAGCGCAGGCTGTGATCGAACAGCAGAAGGTTGTGGTGGTGGGTGATTTTGATGCAGATGGGGCAACGGCGACAGCACTTGCGATGCGTGCGTTAAAAAGTTTTGGGTTGATGCGCGCACATTATCTTGTGCCCAATCGCATGCATGATGGTTATGGGCTGACACCGCCACTCGTTGATCGTGCGCATGCTTTTTCACCGGATGTGATTGTGACGGTTGATAATGGTATTGCGCATCATGCGGGTGTGACGCGCGCTAAAGAGCTCGGGATAAAAGTAGTGATTACGGATCATCATCTTGCTGCGGCAACGCTGCCTTTGGCTGATGCAATTGTGAATCCTAATCAACCGGGAGATGCCTTTCCTAGTAAGTGTTTAGCAGGTGTTGGAGTGATTTTCTATGTGATGCTTGCTGTGTGTCGTGAGTTGACGCGTAGAGAGTGGTTTTTGAAGCGGGAGGAGGAGCCGCCTCAGATGTCTTTATTGCTAGATTTAGTTGCGTTGGGAACGGTTGCAG
>MGYE01000031.1:11594-11831 GCA_001801625.1 Gammaproteobacteria bacterium RIFCSPHIGHO2_12_FULL_42_10 | reverse complement strand
ATGCGTGCCGGACGTTGTGCGCCTGGCATCATTGCACTACTTGAGTGTGGTGGGCGAGATTTTACACGTGTGGTTGCATCGGATTTAGGGTTTGCTGTGGCTAGTCGCTTGAATGCCGCCGGTCGGCTGGAAGAGATGTCGATCGGGATTGAATGTTTGCTTTGTGATGATAGCGTGCGTGCGAGAGAAATGGCGCAGACATTGGATCGTTTAAATAAAGAAAGACGAGTGATTGAG
>MGYE01000031.1:4947-11587 GCA_001801625.1 Gammaproteobacteria bacterium RIFCSPHIGHO2_12_FULL_42_10 | reverse complement strand
TGAGCGGGCAGGCGCTTAAGGTGTTGGAAAGGTTTGATGGGGTTGAGACCTTGGGTGGAGGTGTTATGCCTAAGGGAGTCGTGTTGTTTGACGCTGCTTGGCATCCGGGGGTGGTGGGAATACTGGCATCTCGGATGAAAGAACGGTTTAATCGGCCGGTAATTGTGTTTGCGCCCGTTTCATCCGGTGAGTTACGGGGATCTGCGCGATCTATCCCGTCGTTGCATATTCGAGATGCATTGGCAAAGATTGATGCGGCGCATCCTGAATGGATGATGAAATTTGGTGGGCATGCGATGGCAGCGGGGGTGACATTGCAGCCGGCATTGCTTGCAGATTTTTCGCGTGCGTTTGATGAGGTGGTTTCGCGCGAGGTAGATGATGCGTTGTTGGATCATGTGATTTTGAGTGATGGTGCTTTGCGTGCGGATGAGTTTACTTTAGCTCTTGCGACATTGTTGCGGGATGCAGGGCCTTGGGGGCAGCTTTTTCCGGAGCCCTTGTTTGAGGGGGTATTTGAGATTTTGGAACAACGGATTGTGGGGGATAAGCATTTAAAGTTGAAGTTAAGAATTGATAAGCAACTGATTGATGGGATTGCTTTTTTTGTGGATACGAATGTGTGGCCTAATCATCGTGCTAGTTCGATGAGGGCGGCATTTCGATTGGATGTAAATGAGTATCAGGGGAGGAAGAGTGTGCAGGTTTTGATTGAGTGTATGGAGGGGGTTTGAGTTTGAATTTTTGAATAATGTGATCTTGCAACCTTTTAATGGACACTAGAAAGAGAAACCCCACCTTGCTGTTGCCACTTGTTTTCAAAAATCATTGGCGAAATATATCCCAACGTTGAATGACGTCGTTGTCGATTATAAAATACCTCCACATATTAATTGATTGGTGTAATCTCTCATTTTCTTGTGCGCGCGCTGATGGCTTGGCATGAATAAAACCGTAATAACCACTACGGGATACATTAAATACGCTGGACATCCTCTCAATACTAAATTCTTGCTCATGTGCTTGCATGAATTCATATTTCATCTTCGTTGTGATGAGAAGATGCCCACTGCTTTTTTTAAGATGTCCCTCTCTTCACGTACAATGGCTAATTCTTTTCGTAATTGCGCTACTTCTGCATCCGATGGCTTTAGGCATCCCTTACCAGGAAATGCTTCCGCCCCATCTTTTTTATGCGCTTGCACCCAAGTAACTAACGTTCCAACAGGTATGCCTAATTCATCGCTAACTTGATCGTATGGTCGACCGCTTGTTAAATACAAATTGATTGCATTTAATTTAAATTCTTTATCGTATATTCTTGGTTTATTTCTACTCATGATACACCTCAAAAAGTTACAAAGATTATATACTTTGTTTCTCTTCGATGTGTCTGTTAAATGGTAGCAAGATCAGTTTGTATGTGAGTCCAGATCGTATTGTAAAATAGCGGCATAAGTGATATCATATTTTGTGATATATGATATCACTTTATGGGGTACAATGATGATTCGTACAGTCATTAGCTTAGATCAGCAAGAAAAAGCTTGGTTAGATAGTGTAGCTAAAACAAACCATATTTCTATGGCGTCAGTGATTCGTTTGGCTATTAAAGAATACCGCAAAAAAAATAAAATGATGGCCATGACTGATATCAATACGCTTTTAAACCAGACAAAAGGTACGTGGCCAGAAAAAGATGGACTAAAATATCAGATCAAAATACGTAATGAATGGCGTACCAAATGAAATTACTGCTTGATTCAGTGATACTGATTGATCATTTTAATAATATTCAAGCCGCCACTGGCTACATTCGAAAACATCAAAAAAATATTGCAATTTCTGTAATTACGCGAGCTGAAGTATTGGCTGGGTTTCATCAATCAGCCCATACTGATTTAGCAAAACGATTATTAGATCGATTTATTTTATATCCAATTTATGCGGCTGAAGCGGATCTGGGAGCTCATTTACGCAAACAATACGGTTTGAAGTTGCCAGATGCATTGCAAGCCGCTATCGCAATGATGCATCAGCTAACGCTCGTTACCCGCAATACAAAAGATTTTAACCCGAAAAAACATCCCTTTGTAATGGTGCCGTATGTTCTTTGAGCGTACATTTGATATAGTAATCAATTAACCGATTGATCAATTTATGCTATCTCAAATCCCATCGCCAATTTCTTTGCGACCATTTTATTTTTCAATGTGACATAAACCGGCAGCCCCTGCGAGTAGGGTGGGTAATCTTCACCCTGGATAAGCGGTGAGAGATATTCTCGGCAGGCGTCTGTGATGCCGAAACCATCTTCAGTGATGTAGTGTGCGGGAAGAGGGACTTCGATGTTTGCGATTTTTTCGAGTGGGGCATCACCGATTGTGTAGCGGTAAGGTGTGTTTGATTCGCGAACGATGATGGGCATCACGGCATTTTTGCCGGCCAAGGCAAATTCTACGGCGGCTTTGCCAACTGCGTAGGCCTGTTCGACATCTGTTTTAGAAGCAATGTGGCGTGCTGCGCGTTGCAAATAATCGGCAACAGCCCAGTGATATTTATAACCCAAGTTTTCTTTAATTAATTTTGCGATGACAGGTGCAACACCACCTAATTGTTTGTGACCAAAGGCATCGACCAGACCTGACTCAGAAATATAAGATCCTTCAGCATTCTTAACGCCTTCTGAAACGACGATTGCGCAATAATCATATTGTTTTACACAGCCATCAACACGTTTTAAAAAAGCTGCTTGATCGAAAGGTACTTCAGGCAAAAGAATAAGATGAGGCGCATCACCTGTCTTTTGTGCAGCGAGTCCACTTGCTGCAGCAATCCAGCCTGCGTGTCTGCCCATGACTTCCATGACAAATATTTTGGTGGATGATTTTGCCATGGAGGCGACATCAAGACTTGCTTCACGAATGGAAACAGCAACATATTTTGCGACGGAACCAAAGCCAGGGGAGTTATCTGTGAATGGTAAATCGTTATCAACCGTTTTTGGAATGCCAATGCAGGTAACGGGATAACCGAGCGATTGACTGATTTGCGAAACTTTGTAAGCGGTGTCTTGTGAATCGCCACCGCCATTATAAAAAAAGTAACGAATGTTGTGTGCTGCAAAGACTTCAACTAAACGTTCATATTGTTTGCGAAATTTTTCGATGCTGCCTAGTTTATAGCGACAAGATCCAAATGCACCACCTGGTGTATGTATGAGTGCTGCAATATCTGCTTCTGTTTCAAATGAGGTATCGATTAGATCTTCTGTGAGTGCTCCGATAATACCATTCTTTGCCGCATAAAGTGTGCCGATTTTATCTGTGTGTTTGCGGATGGTTTGAATGACACCTGCCGCGGATGCATTGATGACGGCTGTAACGCCGCCTGATTGCGCATAGAGTGCGTTGTATTTTTCCATGTGGTTTTGGCCCTGGAGTTTAAATTTGAGATTTTGACTGATGGGGGGGAATAGTCAAGAGGGTTCATGCGCAGTGTCATTCCCGCGCAGGCGGGAATCTATTGCTTAATACGCTAGCAGCAACATTAGAGATGGATTCCCGCCTGCGCGGGAATGACAGATCATTTTACCAAACCATCACGGCTTTCTAATTTGATTAATATTTTTAATCACAGCATACTGATGGATATTTTTGAAAAATAAAGATCGCTGTAATTCTTGGATTTGTCTTGCGCTTGCTAGGATAAAGCTAGAACCTAATTTAGTCGCGAGACGTAATACCTCCGTTCGAATGCCGCCGGAGATAAGCCACTGGTCTTGTCTTGAAACCTGTAGGTGTTTACCCACTTGCGTTAGAGTATTTTTAGCTTCATCGTAGTACTTTTCGACGAGTATGCCCATCGTTGGGATGCTAAAATAGCATGTTGGAAGACGTGGTATCACGTGCACCAATGTTAATTGCATGCATGACCACTTGGTTGCTTCTTTTTCGAACGCATTTCGTATTTGGATCACTTCTTCATCACTCATCTCGTTTGTTACAACGAGTACCTGCTTTTTTTGCTCCATGATTGCTATCTCCTATTATATTTTTTATTGTTGTTCACTTACTTTTCTTATGAGGGATACTCAGAATGCCACGAAAGATCGCTAATAAAAATTAGGACAAAACCATACTGGTGTTCAGAAAAATACCACTTTTGATTAGGGAGAACCCTGAGTGCTGGCGGGTTGTTTGGTGGGTATTTAGTGACTGCGGATGGTTGTAACTGCTTTGCGTTACGCTCTCTCCCCCGCAGACGGTGGGTTAGTGTAGATTATTGCATTCATTGTGAGATTATGCTTCTATTTTTTCATCCTGTACGCGATGGTTTAGTACCAGCTTAACTAGTTCAGGGACGGATTTAACGCTCATCTTCTTCATCACAGAGGCGCGGTGGGCTTCGACGGTTTTTAGAGAGATTTTTAATTCTGAAGAAATTATTTTATTGGGTTTGCCGGCGACAATGCCTTGCAATACTTGTGCTTCACGTGGCGAGAGTAGTGTAAATTTAGCACGGGCTTTGGCATTTTCCTGTCGTTTGTCTCGGTTGGCCTTATCAATGCGTAATGCTTTGTTAATGCTCTCGATCAGCACTTGATCGTTAAAAGGTTTTGTTAAAAAATCAATTGCACCAGATTTCATCACGCGTACCGCCAAAGGGACATCACCATGACCGCTGATAAAAATAATGGGGAGGGTGGGCATGCCTTGAGTATTCAGTCGCGTTTGTAATTCAGGACCGCTTATCCCCGGCATGCGTACATCAAGCAAGAGACAGCCGTGTTGCTGTGGATCGTATTCAGCTAGAAAATCTTGTGCACGCGTATAAGTCTTTGCGGGTAACCCAATGGATTCGATGATCCATGAGAGAGATTCAACCATCGCTTGTTCATCATCAATGACATAAACGATAGGATCAAGAATTGACATGTTGCACGCTCCTTTATATCGAGACTGGTAATGTAAAACGTATCCAACTTTCATGATGGGTGTTAGGGTGGATGGTGAATTGTCCACCATGCGCTTCAATAATTGAGCGACAGATGGCAAGTCCCATGCCGCGTCCGTGCGCTTTGGTGGTAAAAAATGGCATGAAGACTTTGTTTGTAATCTCTTTTGAAAAGCCGACGCCCGTATCGTTCATGGTGATTTCAATGGTTTCGTGACTAATAAAACGCGTTTGAATGTGAATGCATTTATCTTCTGTATGGTGTTCGTTCATCGACTCAATCGCATTTTGGATGAGATTCAGTAATACCTGCTGGACCTGAATTTTATCGATAAAGACACAAGGAATTTTTTTGTCAAAATCAAAATCGATCTTTGTTTTGGATTGAAGCAGATCATTTTTAATCAGACTGGTTGTTTCGCGAATCAAGCTATTTAATTTGCAGGATGTTTTAATCAGCTGTCCTTTGCAAAAGAAATTTTTAAGACGTTGAACGATCTCTCCGGCACGCTCCGCTTGTGCAACTGCTTTTTCCATCACAGTACATAGTTGATCGTGATTGTATTGTGGATTATTGAGATGATGTACGCAGCCACGTGTGTAATTGATAATGGCGGCAAGCGGTTGGCTGATTTCGTGCGCCATGCCCGATGCCATTTCTTCCATAGTGCTTAATCTAAAGACATGCGCCAGTTGTTGTCCGCGCAAACGTGCTTTTTTATCTAGAATACGGGTGGTGACATCACGCGAGGCAAGTTGTATCTCGTTGATTGTATGTGTTTGTTCATCTGTAATGAGACGAACATTGCTTTCGAACCAGCGGAATTCACCTTCTTTGCGTTTGATGCGATAGATAATGGGCTTGTTGAGTAAATTGTCATATTTTTTAGTAAATATTTGTTTTGCCTTCGCTTGATCTTCATGAAAAATGAATTTAAATAAGGTGCGACCAATGAGTTCTTCTGATTTATAACCCATAGACGCGAAACACGCGGGTGAGACATATAAATAAGTTCCATTGGGAGCATGTCGCGAAATAATGTCTGTTGCATTTTCTGCTAGTAAGTGAAAACGGAGTTCACTTTCACGTAATTTTTTTTCTGACTGTTCAAGTGCTTGTTGCATATTTATTAAAAGATAACTGGCTTGCGAGTATCCATCGACCATCTTTTGCATTTGCATTTGTGTTTGCAGTAGGGCTTCTTCATTTTTTTTGAAATTAGAAATATTGTGATGAATGAGAAGGGCTGTTGCTTTTTGTTGATCGGGTAAGACAAGCGGTGCAAGGTGAGATTTACAATGGCCGCGTACGCCGTTTTTATGAATAAAAATAGTTTCTTCTACCCATTTTTTTTGCTGAGTGTGTAAGTCTTGAATAATTTTTGGGAAGGCATAATGCTGGTCATAAATAAGGTTAATGGACTTACCAGCGACCTCCTGATGAGAGTAGCCGAAAATAGTACTTGCGCCAGCGTTCCAGTAAACGATGCGTCCTGCCTTATCGAGCAGAATAGCGCTATCCGTAATAGCGTTGAATAGTCCTTGATTCATGCGATTCACCTTTGCATGCTTCCCTATCTTCGTCATAATAGCACAACTGTTGTAACTGGCTAGCCCGGATATTTCTGGATTGCCACGCCCTGCAAAAAGCGCGGGGCTCGCAATGACTTGGTTATTTTAATGA
>MGYE01000031.1:1142-4894 GCA_001801625.1 Gammaproteobacteria bacterium RIFCSPHIGHO2_12_FULL_42_10 | reverse complement strand
TATTTATCCGCCGATGAGTACGCAGTTATTGGAACGCGGCATTCAGGTCTTTCAAGGCTACAATCCAAAACATCTTGCGTCTGATATCGATTTGGTTATTGTGGGTAACGTGATTTCACGTGGTAATCCCGCTATTGAGTATGTGCTAGACAATCACTTGCCTTATACTTCGGGCCCTGCATGGCTTGCTGAAAATATCTTATCTCATCGCACGGTCTTAGCGGTTGCAGGCACGCATGGCAAAACGACGACAACCAGTCTTTTGACTTGGCTCCTACAGTGTGCGGGATTGGCCCCTGGATTTTTAATCGGCGGTGTGCCAGAAAATTTTGGTGTTTCAGCGCGGTTAGGCGAGTTGCCTTATTTTGTCATTGAGGCAGATGAATACGATAGCGCCTTTTTTGATAAACGCTCTAAGTTTGTTCATTATCATCCAGATATCGCGATTTTGAATAATCTTGAGTTTGATCATGCCGATATTTTTTCTAATTTAGAGGCCATTAAACAACAATTTCATTTTTTGATTCGAACGGTACCCCGTAATGGACTGCTCATTACGCATGCAGAGGATGAAAATTTGCAGTCTGTTTTGCAAAAAGGATGTTGGACTAAGACACAGACTTTTTCACAGCAGGCAGGCAACTGGCGGGCAGCATTAATTGTAAAAGACGGTTCGCATTTTCGTGTGATGCACGAGGGACAAGCTGTGGGAGAGGCGCACTCGCCTTTATTGGGCGAGCATAATGTTGAAAATACTTTAGCTGCACTAGCTGCTGCAACGCATGTTGGCGTGCCCATTCAAACATCATTACAAGCATTGGCTACTTTTAAAAATGTGAAACGTCGCTTAGAAATTAAAAGCACGCTTCATGAGATTATTATCTATGATGATTTTGCACATCATCCAACCGCTATTTTAAAAACATTGGCGGGTTTAAGAGCAAAGATTGGTGAGGCACGTTTAATTGCTGTTTTGGAGTTTGGTTCCTATACCATGCGTTCTGGTGTGCATCAGGCTGATCTTGAATGTGCCTTGGCACCTGCCGATTTAATTTTTTGTAAATCGCCTGCATTGGATTGGGGATTACAGGAGCTCCTTCATCGGTTTAAGCAAAAAACATTTGTTTATGACAATGTTGAAACGCTGATTTTAAATTTGGCACCGCAATTACGCGCAAAGGATCATGTGGTGATTATGAGTAACACGCATTTTGAGGGGATTCATCAACGGTTGATTGATTGTATTGCGTAGCCCGGGCGCGTTCTGCGCGACCGGGATAATACGTTGAAACTAACGATAATCACCCGTTTTGCTTTGCTCCAATGTTTTTTGTGTTGCGGTATTTGAAACTACAGTAAATCATGATTAAAAATGGCTACAAGATCACGAATGATGTTGGCGTTGTCCGTGATAACGGCTAATTCTCGGTTGTGATCTAGTGAGGTTTCTGTCAGGTTGATAGATCCAATAATGGCTTTTCTGTGATCGATGATCCAAACCTTTGCGTGGATATAATGCTGTTTACTGCCATGTATTACAATTTTTTTTCGCTTGAAAAATCGCGCATATCTTGGTGCGGGATGAGAAGAGGTAAGGATTTCAATGTGCACGCCAAGATCGGCAGCGTGGCCTAATGCTCGTACGATTTGATCATCACTGATTGTTTGCGCGTAGAGCATGATGTTTTCTTTGGCGTTTGCAATGGTTTGGATTAATTTAGCACGGCTATCGTTCGGGCTATAGAGCAGTTGCCATGCATGTGGCGGTAAAACCTGTTTTTGCCAATCGGCTTCGAAGGCAGATTCAATGTCATGTACCCATCGTGGATTGTCGAGGATGATCCCAAAGTTACGAGCCTGTTGAAAAGTAGATCGTGTGAAATTAAAAGTCATAACGAGGGCTATTCGGTTATCGATGATGAGTGTTTTTTGGTGTGTATAATCAAACGAGGGCGGCATGGTGTGCCAACGGATACCATTTTCTGTTAAAACCCGCATGGCTTTTTTGTTTTCATTCTCTGCATGGTAAGGATTTTTTTCTAATATTATTTTAACTTCAACACCACGTTGTTTTTGTTCGATGAGTTTTTTAAGCAGCGATGAATCAGTTAAGCCATACATGACAATGTGTATAGATCGATGTGCGCGTGTTATTGCGGTATAAAGCGGTGTGCGACCCATGTCGGGTTCAACAACCAGTGTGTCTGAGTAGACCGTACTGGTATTGATATAGAATAGGAAAAATAGACAGACTATTTTCCAGATCGTTGTTTTATTGTGAGTGACTACCTGATCGTTTGACATGATATTCGCTTGCTATCTCTATCTCCTCTTAGTTCCTCCCTTCGAATGCATATGAAAGCGTATTGGGGTCAACGTATTCTAGTTCACTGCCAATGGGAACGCCGCAGGCAATGCGCGTGACTCTGATAGCTTGTTCTTTGGCGAGCGTTGCGATGTAGTGTGCTGTTGCTTCGCCTTCAATGGTTGGATTCGTTGCAATAATCATTTCTGCGATAGGGGTTGTTTCCAGTATTGTTTTGAGCTGATTGATGCCAATGGCTTCTGGCGTCATGCCATCTAGTGGCGAGAGGCGACCTAGTAGAACAAAATATTTTCCGCGATAACTATTCGTTTGTTCAAGCGCAATGACATCGATAGGATTTTCAACGATGCAGAGTTGTGTTGAATCTCGATGTGCGGAGGCGCAGATATAACAGAGTTCGATTTCGCTAAAAATACGACACATTTTGCAGTGTTTTACATGCTCCATCGCATTGATTAGGCAGTTTGCGAGAGCTCTGCCTTGAGAACGATTGCGTGTTAATAGGGTAAGCGCCATGCGTTGTGCTGTTTTTGGCCCAACACCAGGCAGGCAGCGTAATGATTCAATCAGTTCGTCGAGCAGTGGACTAAAGCGCATAAGTGGCTCTACTCTCTACTTTTGCCAGTCGTTTTATACCCATTAAAGTTCGCTTCTTTAGGAGCGGTGGATATATGTCGTCTATTGCTTTTCTGTTTCTTCGAGTCCGCTCGGTAGACCAGATAGTCCACCCATTTTTTCTTTTAAATGTTTTTCAATTTTATTGGTTGCATCGTTAATGGCAGCTGCAAGAATATCGCCGATAACAGCGTTATCTTCTCTTAATAAGTTGGGATCGAGTATCATGACTTTTTTGATATAATGTTGGCCCGTGACAGTGAATTCAATTTTGCCAGGCACACGACCGACTACGGTCATTTCGGAAACTTGCTTTTGGATGTCTTGCAATTTTTTTTGCATTTCTTGTGCGCGTTTCATAATCTCGTTTAAGCCAAGATTATTTTCGCTTGCTGATTTATTCATAACGGTTGATCCTCTGCTTTTAGTTGCCTATGTTAATGAAACCTCAATAGTTGCATCATACATCTCAATTAATTGTTTGACACGCGGATCTTGCATGACCGATGTTTTTGCATTGGCTAATCGTTTTTGTTGTTCTAGCTCTGCTTCTTTAAGAGGTGTGTTGTCTTGCATGTGTGTGGTCGTCACCATTGCAAGGTGAATGGGTTTTGCAAAATAGTTTGTAAGCGCATCTTGTATGCGGTCTTTTAATTTTTGATTGAGCATGGATTCGTGGTTAGCAGAAAGAGCCAATGTCATTTTATTTTTAGCGAAAGCAACCAATGTGCAATTGGCAGCTAGCGCATAGGCGACGCCTGTTAATTTAAGCGATAATAAAAGTTCTCGCCAATTCGGGAGAACAGGCTGA
>MGYE01000031.1:0-1014 GCA_001801625.1 Gammaproteobacteria bacterium RIFCSPHIGHO2_12_FULL_42_10 | reverse complement strand
GGCCATCTCGAATCCCTGCTGTGCATTGGGGGAAATGGCAAGATCGCGTCTGCCAAGCAGTGCGGTTTGGTAATAGAACTGTATCTCTTCGGCTTTCAGTTGCCTGGCAAGTGCGGTGATCGCTGCATCAGTTTCCAAAGCGGGCATAATTTGTGCGAGGGCTATTTTATGAAAGAGGCTAATGAGTTCAGTAAATAACTGCTGAAAGTCAGGTGCTTTATCTGCCATTGCTGCAATGTGCTGAAATAATTGCTGACCTTTTTTTTCGGCAAGTGCTGTTAAAAGTGGATAGAGGTCATCCTGAGTAATACTGCCTAGTAGCGTTTTAATATCTGCATAGGTGATCGTGCCGCGTCCGTAGGCGATTGCTTGATCAAGCAAACTTAATGCATCACGCATGCTGCCTTCTGCGCTTTCCGCTAATTTGTATAAGGCAGCCTCATCGTATGTGATACTTTCTGTTTTGCAGATGTGTTGTAAATGTTTTGCAATTTTTTCAGGCGAAATATATTTTAGGTGGAATTGCAGACAGCGTGAGAGAATGGTAGCTGGCAGACGTTTGATTTCAGTTGTAGCCAAAATAAATTTCACATGCGGGGGTGGTTCTTCTAGCGTTTTTAGTAATGCATTGAAACTATGTGAAGAGAGCATATGCACTTCATCGATGAGATAGATTTTGTAGCGACCCATTGTTGGCATATAACAAACGTTGTCGAGCAATTCTCGTGTTTCTTCGACTTTGGTGCGTGAAGCTGCATCGACCTCATAGAGATCAAGAAATTGTCCGTTATCGATTTTGATGCAGGTTTCGCATGTGTTGCAGGGAGAGGCGGTGACACCTGTTTCACAATTAAGACATTTGGTGAGAATGCGGCCTAGTGTGGTTTTGCCGACGCCACGTGTACCTGTAAAAAGATAAGCGTGGTGTAAACGCATTTGTTGTAAAGCATTAGTGAGTATACGCACCGTTTCATCTTGCCCCACCATACTTTCTAATGTGCGTGGGCGCCATTT
>MGYE01000030.1:2175-7029 GCA_001801625.1 Gammaproteobacteria bacterium RIFCSPHIGHO2_12_FULL_42_10 | reverse complement strand
ATGCTTGCTTGTAAGATTGCTGCTGTGGATTGCTCTAAAATCATTTCTATATCAAATTTCCCACGACCACCGCGTATACCTAACTCATAGAGTTGTATCGCAGTATTTAACGCCAATTGTTTGACAAACAAAGCGCCGTATTTGGCAATCCCATGGGTGATTTGTGTGGCCATAGACGCAGCATCAATACCCAAGGCATGAGAAAGCCCCAAGGTTAATCCGGTGGTGCCGGCAAATTTCAGCATTTGCGAGGTGGAGAATCCATGTTGATCATTAAAGGCAATGGCAATGCCTTGTTGTGCGGCATTGGCCAACGCGCCGGCTGCAGCGCCTACGGTGAAGTAACCCAAAAATGCGGAGTGCAAAAGATTGGTAAAAAAGATCGTGAGATTCGGCGGAATGGCGCTCAAAATAAGAATCACCACAAGCGCGCCTAACAATAAATCCCAAAAATTCTTATGCTTTGGTTTAGGGGGTGGTGGCACTTCAGGATTGGATACCGCCACGGTCAGGGAGTTGTAAAAACTATTCACCAATTGCTCATAGGCGCTGATATCAGTGGTTTTAAAATAACGATTTAACATGGCACTGATATTAATCTGCGTATTGGGCGTTAAGGGAATCCCACTATAGATTTGCAACGCTTCTGCCATTTTTTCAGAACCTAGCACACGCCTGGCAATGGATTGCCACGTATCGCCTTCAAACACCGGTGCGCTTAAAGACCGCATCAGTGTCGTTTGAGAAAAAGTTTCAATAGGATTTCCCACCAATTGAATTTCCCAATCATCGGGATTGGAATGATGGGGCAGGGGGCCTACTTTGGCGGTAATATCGCCTCTGGGTGTTTGAAAATACCGTGATGTAAAAACCTCCTCAGGATGATCTTTCGTGCCCGTAAAAATATGCTTTAACACGCGACCATTTAAACTAGTCTCTGCATACGCATTACAGCCATCCCCACTGTCTTTGGTATCGCGATAGGGACTCATGACGCAAGTGGCGGCATTAAACTCACCATTGGCATCATAATAACGATTGCTTTCGGCAGTTTTTTTATCATCGGTATAACTGGCTGCGCGAAGCACCGTGGTTTTAGCAATCACAGAGGTATCCAGATAGCGCAGGGTATGTCTAATATCATCAGAAACTGTGGAGACGACACCGTCGGGATGATCTTTATCAGGCAGGCTGCAAGAGGCCGTAATCGATAGTGCGCTTCTAGCGATATGATCAGCATTGAAATTGTAAAATTTGGTATCAGTATCTCCCTTATCGCTTAAATTATCCCCATCGCGTTTTGAATATTGATCACTAATCACACCTGTGTTGGCATAGCTAGCACTTAACATACGCGCTTTGGTGACAGGCACTTTATCCCCAAAATAATATAAATCTAATCGATGAAAGAGCCCTTCGGGGGTGTAGCTAACTTCTGCAGGAATATAATAATTAAAATTATGCTCAAAATTAACCGCGTGTTTTTCAAAACCTTGATAGTGTCTGCCGTTAGAGGTGATGTGACAGGCAATATGCACAATTGCATGATCAAAGTTATATTCTTGTAGCCAAAATTTGAAATTAAGATTCGTGTAGCTTTCACATTGCGCGGGATCATTGATCGTAAAAACTTTTCCACCTGAGGTAATTTTACAATCCATCGTAAACGTTTGACCGATGCCGCAAGCATATCCATACACCGCGACGCCCAGTGCGGTGATACCGTTTATTTCACGAGAATAAAAAAGAAAATAAAGTGGACTTGCCCCAGGAATTTTCTCCATCAAAGGCACATCGATAATACGATTTACTCGCCCATTGACATCCCTTTCCAATATCGCAGGAAACCCATTTCTTTTTCCATATTGCTGCATAAAATCTGGCACCAATAAGGCCTGATAATATTGATTGCCATGATCATCGTAACTGTATGCATTACCTTGGCTAGGGGGTAAATATCCAGATCGCCCGTCAAAAACAGGTTCAATGCGATTATCAGGTAATCGCGGGCAGCCATCTTTGGTGACCCAATCCGCTGCATTGCATTGCCACCAGGCATCGCGTTCTTTTGTTTTATCACCCAGCGTGCAAATCGCCCGTAATCGGCGAATATTGTGCGCGGCATCTTTTTCAAATTGTAATGAAAATTGTGTATCGGTTTGGATGAGAGGATCATTTCTGGCATCAAAAAGCAGTAGCGTTTCTTGCATCACATTGCCATTTGCCTTGGTTTCTTTGGCATAAGTAAGATTACCGTTACGATCTGGGTATCGCAAAAGACATTGACCACTGATGGGATTGCGATCAGTGATGCGATAACAATGATCAATGCCTATATATTCAAAATAAAGATCTTTAAAAGGTGTTTCTACAGGGGTTGTTGAAAAGGTATGGGTACTGCTATCAAAAGGCAGCATTTGGCTGGATACCTGGCCTGCTTTCGTTTGAAGAATGGATTTAATCAGCCCTGAGAACCAATAGTGGGATTCAAAAACAGCGCCTTCACCGTTTGTTTTTTTAATTTCTCTTTTAAAATAATCCAACACCCAAGAGAGCTGATATTCCATTTTACCCTCAGCATCACAGACTTTTTTCGTGCGTGTGTTGGTTTGATGATCAAAATCTTCTTCAAAAAAAGACCCATCCGCAAAGTAATGTGCATAGATTTTACCAAAGACATCGGGTGCGTATAACACAGGGCCGGTGTGAGACCCTGTCGGTGGAATTTCTTCAATGGTGCAGTCTTTTTCGTTAAGACAATAAGTCCAGATGCTTTTATCAGGCATGATTAATTTAAGGATTCCTTTTTCACGCACTTTTTGATATTCCGCGCCTGTGGCAATAGTGGTTTTAATCACTTCATCAAAGGCATTTAAAAAATGATCGTATTCTTTTATGCCCAAAGGATTAAGGGATCCAATCTCAGTGCCTGCTTCATTAAGACAGGTCGCATGCACATGGCCTTTGGGATCCAAGGTGGCAATTTGTTTTCCCATCACATTAAGACCAAATTCAGTTACCGCGGATTGTAAAATGACCTCATTTTTATCGTTGGTTAAGTAAGCCGGCGGATCGATTTGTGCAATGGTTTGGTGATAGCAATTATCTTGCACATAGGCGGTGGTATCATCAGAGGGCGTGGTTTTTGAGGTGATTTTATCAAAGCAAGACCAGGTGATATGGTGGATGGGTCGAATTACTTTTTCTGCATCCGCTGTTGCAGACAACGCCAGATGTGCGCATTCGTCTGCTTCTGTCACAGAAAAATGATACACATTTTCAGCATCCCCTAAATGATAGTGATGGAGACCATGAGGGAGTCTTTCTTTATTAAGATGCAAAATTGCATGCGTGTGATTAGTATCATCAGCGCTTTCTTGATGAATGGTTTGCAATACTTCTGGCATTGCCTGCCAATGCCCCAGCGCTCCTAACCCTTCTACCCAAATATGCAAAACAGGTTCTTGGGGTAATGGGGTGGGATGCGGTATTTTTAATACCGAAGCTGTGGGCGCGCTATGCGCTTGCAAGGGTTTTTGACCAGACCACTGCCAAGACAGCGACCATTGATACGCAGGGAGTATGGTATTTTTCGAAACAGTGCTTGCATTGACCGTATGCAATAAATCTACCTGATAATGACCCAACGCAAGTGCGCTCACATCCACCCCAAAGCGTTTTGCTGTTTTGCAATAGAGCGGATGACAAACGATTGCTTGATGGGTTTCTTGATGCGTGAAAATTAAAACCGGTGGGTAGCCATTCGGGTCCAGATGCGGAAAAAACGATAAAGAATGTTTTCCAAATTGCAAAAAATGTGGGCTTTCTAAAAAGGATTTTGGAAAGTGTTGCGGGATAAGATCAGATAAACGCATCGCAGGGTTGATGCGATGCACCACTCTGCCGCCTGCATCGCGCACGTCTTCTGAGATGGCATACGTCAACGCGTCTCGATTCTGTAAAATCTCTGCAATTTTTTCATCGGTTTGATTTTCAGGCAAAGAAAGATCAACGGTATGAGAGATAATACTTGCCGTTCTTTCTCCTGCGGCATTATAAAGCAACAGTGTTGGGCAACCCTCTTGCATCACAAAGCGTTTTCTACCGGAGACATCAACGGTGGTTTTTTTAGGATACTGATCATCAGAGGCGCCTTCGCCAATGATCATAAACGCATTGCGCTTGAATTTTTTAATCTCTTTAGCGACTCCTTCCCTTAACAGTGCCTTTTCAATCAAGCGATCCAAATCATCGTATTTTTCCCTCTCTTCATCGAGATAAGAGACACGGCGATTAGAAGATTTAGGATCGCCTGCCGATACGCTTGAATAGTGACGCGCTTTTTTGCCGGTGCGGGTGTAGGTCATATGGGTGATGCCATGATGATCTTGGTGCGCGAGCAGATGATTTCTGGCATCTTTTAAAAAAAGATCCAAATGATCGTGAGAATTGGCAACTTTTTTCAACACCGCTTCTGCATCAAAAGGAGAAAAATCAGGTGAGGTTTCTAGCGGATGGGGAATGGCAGGATCATTGGCATTAATATCAACAGCGCAGCCGCTTTGAGGCGCGTAGGTGCCTACGTGTTGACCGTAAATATTATAAAAATAGTATTCAATGGGGCGTATTTTGCTGCCATCGGCTTGGGTGCGGGTAACGCCTACTTTGGCGATTAATTGGCGCCTTTCGTTGTAATAGCAAATCTCAACGCCACCATTGGCATGGGTGGTGGTTTTAACAAGGTTGTCATCGGTGTGGGTAAAATAGGTATTAATGACACAACGTTTTTTAATCAGCGTGGGGGGATTGCTATGAGGCTGATCATCCTTATGATCACGTAGACTTCTCCCTAAC
>MGYE01000030.1:0-2154 GCA_001801625.1 Gammaproteobacteria bacterium RIFCSPHIGHO2_12_FULL_42_10 | reverse complement strand
TCGTTAGCACTCGGACTTCCACCACCACCTCCGACACCGACACCGACACCGACACCGACACCGTTCACACCGACACCGCTCACACCACCCACTTCACTCACCAAAGCATTCTTGTAGTATTCCCGCACCACATTATCGGCATCATCGTATTCAACGTTCTTGTCTTCGTCTTTATCGATATCTTTGAGCGCGGGTAAAATAGTCAGAAGATGTTGAAGGGCTTCGTTTTCGTTATCACCGAGATTTTCGCTCTCAGCACTTCCCCTTAAAATCGCTTGCTGTATTTTCTCCACATCCACCGCAGACAACGCCGTGCCATACGTATACGCTTGCACCATACGATTTTTTGCATCATAGGTTTTAGCAACCAAAACGCCATTGGGATCGATGGTGAATAGCGTGTTGGTTGACGCATCCTCAAGATGCAAGGTGTGGCGATAGCGATCTTTAGCAATTAACACAGATTCAATCACCTTTTCACCAAAGGTGTTGTAGGAAGCCAGATTTGTGGGAGAGAGGGTTTCTAAAATCGCCGGTTTTTGGGGATCGGCATCAGGAGAATAACAAAGCACTGCTTTTCTTTTTTTGGATAACATTCTGCCTTGATGATCATAGGTAAAAGAAACTTCGTTATCATTTTTCGCATCCTTGATGTTGGCAATGGCTTCTACTATCACCGATTCTTCAAGACCGGTTTCTTTAAATAATGATAAATTAACTGCAATGGGTGTGGCATAGGCAATGAGGCTTTCAATTTCAGAAAACGTATTGCGGTGATATTCGATGACATAGCCCAATGCATTGACTTCATATCGTACTTTCCCCACAGCATCGTAACATCGAAAATGCAGGTGATTATTTTCATCGAGAGAGACTAAAATTTCGCCATGCGAACCGGTGATAACCGATTTTTGAAGATCGATAGCTTTTTCAGGGCGTTTGTCAAAAGCAGTAGGAGCAGCGGCATCATCAACAAATTGCGATACCCACTGGTCTTGAATCTTTTGATCCAGCACATTGTAAGCGTGTCTTAAAACATAGGCATCACGGATTTCATCGTTGATTGTTTCTTCTCTGATGCCGACACGTATTGCTATCGCATGATTATTCTTATCATATTCCATTTTTTTATGAGAAACTGCCAAACCACTTTTCAATTGCAATTTTTCTGGCATTGTCGGATCCCAGAAAACGCTGTGGTTCATTGTTTCAGGCGCCTTTTCATCGATGACGCGATTAGCGCCATCATAGGCATAAGAAAACAGATGGCCTGAGAAAGTCGTATGCGACGCTTTGCGACTAGCGCCGTCGTATGTCCAATATTCGCTTTTGCCCAACACATTGGTGTGTTTTATTTTTCGGTTTGCGCCATCGTATTCTATGCTGTCTTTAGTGTGCGGATGAACATCAGGCGATAGCGTATTTAAAAGGGCAATGCGTGCTTGATAAGTGTCTGGCACCGTGATGGGATCAAGATAAGCAATCGTGTTGGTCACAAGCTTGGTATCATCCAGATACTCAAAATAAGTCACCAATCCTCTTTCTGTGATATGAAACTTCACGCGATTGAAATCATCATGCACCCAGTATTCAGCGCGATCTTTAAGGGTTTTGGTAAAAATAGCTTTCAAATCAGCAATCGATTTTTTTGAAAAAGCATCCCGCTGTGCAGGGTCTATTCTTTTGGCAAAATGTATTTCACCTGTCACAACGTCTTTTTCTTCATCAAAGGTGCGTTGTATCACAGCGCCATCGGCTTTTATTTCAAAAACAGGTTGGTTTAAAGCGTCTCGAATAATATGGGTTTGGCGATCTTTTTGATTTTTGTTTTTTTCACAAAAAGTTTCTAGATCTTCTGTGGTGAGCGTTGCAAAATCAATGTTGCGGGTCATTTTCTGTTGATAATGAATGACGGCAATGATTTTCTCATTTTCGTCATAACGGGTTTCTGTGATCGCGCCCAAGCTATTTATACGAAAACGTTCGTTATCGCCGCTGTAGAGGTAATAGGTTTTGCGATCTGCAAGGTGGGGGGTGGGCGAGGGGGTGAGTGAGGAGTTTATCGCAGCGGGCACTATTTCGTCCTCGTTAGCGCTTGGGCCTTTGCCACCACCCCCAAGCCCTGCGCAATCAATCGCATTTCTGTATTGAATA
>MGYE01000029.1 GCA_001801625.1 Gammaproteobacteria bacterium RIFCSPHIGHO2_12_FULL_42_10 | reverse complement strand
GCCATTTTCACGTCCGCAGGTGCTAGTATGATGAAATATCCGGGCTAGCTGGCATGACATGCGAACTGAATCACCCCCCTCAACCCATCTCTCAACTACTCTCTTTCTAAAGGACTCGCTATGCGCATTGCAAACGGTTTCTCATTAATCGAGCTCATGATTGTCATTGCCATTATTGGTATCCTCACGGTCATCGGCATACCTTCCTACCAGGAATACACGAAACGTGCTCGCTTTATAGAAGTGATTACTGCCGTTTTGCCTTATAAAACTGCCGTGTCACTCGCCATACAATCTGGGTTTTCATTATCAGCATTGTCTAGTGGCATGCATGGCATACCTGACTCGCCAAAAAGTACTAAACATGTTGCGAGCATTACTGTGGAGAATGGCGCGATCACAGCAACGGCAACGCCCCTCCTCTCAAACACCACTTATATTTTAAAACCAAATGAAGAAGGTAGTCATTGGGCCATCAGCGGAACATGCTTAAAAAATGGATTATGCAATGATGCTTAATCTCCGCCCAAAAACGTTACAAACACAAACTACCACACATAACACCGCCACCGTTGACTTTGTAAACCAGTTATTATCACGCGCAGTCACGCAGGCTATCTCTGATATTCATATCGAACCATTTGAAGAATATTGTCGTATTCGGCTGCGCCATGATGGCCTGCTACGTGAAGTCTCAACCATTGCGCCACTCCTTGCACAGCAAATTAATACGCGCTTAAAAATTATGTCTAACCTCAATATTGCTGAAAAACGACTACCGCAAGATGGGCGACTCTCTATCTTTACCAATCAATCAATCGATATTCGTATTAATACTTGTCCCACACTCTTTGGAGAAAAAATCGTATTACGACTGCTCTATACAAAAGAAAATACACTAAACATTGCAGCACTTGGCATGACAGGTGATCAACAGCAATTATTTATAAAAAAACTCACTGCGCCTCAAGGATTCATTCTAGTCGCAGGGCCAACAGGGTGCGGTAAAACAACAACACTCTATGCTGCACTCAATTACCTTAATCGAGTTGAAAAAAATATCATTACTATTGAAGATCCTATCGAAATAGCCTTGCAAGGTATTAATCAAGTCGCAGTCAATACACAAATTGGGCTTTCTTTCGCGCATCTTTTAAGAGCCCTACTCAGGCAAGATCCAGATATCATGATGATCGGTGAAATTCGTGACAAAGAAACAGCTGCCATCGCCTTAGAAGCAACCACAACAGGTCATTTAGTATTATCCACATTGCATGCACAAAATGCAGCTGCAGCCTTCTCACGCTTAAAAACATTAGGCATCACTCAGCACGATCTAATACAAACTAAACCACTGATTATTTCACAACGTTTAGTGCGTATGCTTTGCCAATATTGCAAAAACAACCCTCCGCTCAAAAAAATATTGAATCAAATGGCATGCGAGCATTGCTACCAAGGCTACGTCAATCGCATTGGTATTTTTGAAATGCTAACGGTCTCCTCTCATCATAAAAATAATTATCTATTAACATTAAACGATGCATGCTTGTTAAAAATTCAAGAAGGACTCACAACGCAAGAAGAGATTTGCCGTGTATTGGGAGAAGAGACTCATTAAACTATCATTCATCAAACACCGACCTGTCTCAAAATTAGATATTATTATTTTTTTAAAACAATTTTCTACACTATTAAGCGCTAACATCCCCATTGTTCAAAGTTATGCTATCCTAATAGCATGCCAAGAAAAAAATGCGATGCGGAAGCTGATTAGCAATCTCAACCATCATATTGCAACAGGCAAAACTCTCTTTGAGACCTTCAGATACTATCCTCAATATTTTGATCGCTTAGTCCAGCATCTCGTCCACATTGGTGAACAAACAGGTCATTTAGATAAAATGCTATTACTAGCAGCAGAGTATCACGAGAAAAACAGAGCATGGCGCAATAAAATCATGCAGGCCTTATTTTACCCATGTTTAGTGATGGCGGTTGCATTATTCATTACAGGCTGTCTCTTATTATTTGTGATGCCACAATTTGCTGCAATCTTTCAAGAAACTAAAGTCACTTTACCACTATTCACTGTTTGGATTTTTCATGTATCGCGGCTATTACAGCACACTCTAAAAAGCACCGCCATGCTACTGGGTATTATTTTATTATTGTTATGCTGCTTTCAGCGTTCATCGGTAAAATCGATCATGCAGTTAAAAAAAATCATTCAAATATTGCCAATCGTGAAACCGTTACTAGCCAAAATGGCATTAGCACAATTCACAAGACATTTTGCACTCACACTTTCAGCGGGCATTCCCATCACGCGAGCCTTATCTTTAATCGAACAAACGGCGCTCACACTATCCCTCAAGCAAGATCTTGCAAAAATAAATCAATCTATCCAAACAGGATCATCGCTACATCAGGCCATGTTAAAACAGACTTCCTTTCCAGCACTCATTATTCAAATGATCAAAATTGGCGAAGAGAGTGGCATGTTAGATGAAATGCTTGATAAATCTACCGACTTCCTCGAGGCAGACATTCATCATCAACTGACAACGCTTCATCTCATTCTTGAGCCCTTGATTATGGTAGTGCTTGGTGTTCTAATCGGTGGATTAGTCATCGGAATGTATTTGCCATTATTTCAGCTAGGTAATGCATTCTAGCGCGGAATGACAAGACTGCGAGGTTCGCTCATGAACATCATGCTTTTTTTTAATACTAATTTAAATGCATTTTTAGCGGTCGTTGGGATTCTTTCACTTTTCATCGGTAGTTTTTTAAATGTTGTCATCTATCGTCTACCGCGCATGATGGAGCAAAATTGGAGCGAGGAGTGCCGTCTTTATCTCGGCCTAAAACCCCATGCTGACAACGAAAAATTAAACCTATGTCTACCCTTTTCACACTGTCCGCGCTGTAAAAAAAATATTCGCCCATGGCATAACATTCCACTCTTCAGTTACCTATGGTTACGCGGTCACTGCGCCTATTGTCATGCACCCATCTCAAGTCGCTATCCATTCGTTGAGGTGCTGACAGCAATCGTTTCTACTTATATTGCCTGGAAATTTGGTTTTACCATTCAAACACTCGCTGCATTGTTATTTACCTGGGTTGGTATCTGCCTTATTTTTATCGATTTAGATTTTCATCTCCTGCCTGATCAACTCACACTCTCATTGTTATGGCTGGGTGCATTTTTTAGCTTATTCAATGTATTTTGTGATGCGCACACGGCTATTATTGGCGCAATCGTTGGATATCTCATCTTTGCAATCACACAATTTTTCTTTAAAGCAGCCACTGGCAAAATTGGCATGGGACAGGGCGATTTCAAATTTCTCGCAGCGCTCGGTGCCTGTCTTGGCTGGCAACTACTACCACTTGTTATTTTGCTAGCATCCGTCAGCGGCATCATCTTTGCCGTTGCACATATGATTATCAAGCGTCGTTTCAAAAGCGTGCCTCTCCCTTTTGGCCCTTATCTTGCGGTAGCTGGCTGGATCGCACTGCTCTGGGGTCAAGAAATCATGCAATTATATTTACAAACGATATTATAATAAACGGAAATGATCATGCTCGTCATCGGTCTCACAGGAGGGATGGGGTCAGGTAAATCGACCGTTACCGATCTCTTTGCCAAAAAAGGTATTCCGATTATTGATGCAGACCAAATTGCACATGCGCTCACCGAACCCGATCAACCCGCCTTCAAAAAAATTATTGTACGCTTTGGCAAGCAATTATTAGATGAAACAGGTCGTTTAAACAGACACGCTCTAAAAGAAATTATTTTTAAATCGCCACCCGATCGATCTTGGTTAGAGCAATTATTGCATCCCCTCATCTTGCAACAAATTCAACAAACACTCAAAACACTCTCTGCGTCCTACTGTATCGTCGTTATCCCTCTTTTAATTGAAACGGGGCCCTACACTTTTATCGATCGCATTCTGGTAATAGACGCGCCTGAAACAATACAAACCGAACGTATTTATCAACGAGATCATCTGCAACCCGCCGAAATCACTGCCATTCTAAAAACACAAACTACGCGCGAAGTACGCAACTTGATCGCAAATGATATCATCGAAAACAACGGCACACTTACCCAGCTTGCAGCTGAAGTAGAACGCTTACATGCGTTGTATGCCACCGACATTCCTTTGCGTAGGGTAGATTAGTGTACAGACCGCTATTACCTGAAGATACGAACAATATATACAACATGCGATGCCGTCAAAAATATCCCCCAACACCTGACATCTCGACTTCACACACGATCGTGTTATGATCAATTCATGCAGACTGAAACCATTATCTATGAACAACCGCTAAACGAAATTGTTCGGGTTTGTTTACGTCTTGAACAATTATTCCAAGCGCTTGATCATAAACTAAACGATGAAACCAAATTAGGGACGCATCACGTCATTCGTCTCATTATCGATATTCTGCAGATATTGGAACGTCCTGATTTAAAAGCAAAATTCTCAAAAGAACTCAATAGCTGCCTCACTTCGCTCATGCGTTACGGCAGTCTTCCCCAGATTGATGCAAAAAAACTAGAAACACTTACACAGCAATTAGAAGAGTTATCAAGACATTTAATAGACAGTAATGAAAAAATTGGTCATCATTTACGTGATACATGTCTCTTAAACGCTCTACGACTGCATTTAAGCACCCCGGGTGGTGGCTGTAGCTTTGATACCCCACTTTATCATTACTGGCTACAACAACCCTTTGCAACACGCCGTGCCATTATCACAGATTGGTTAAAATCTTTTACACAGATTCAAGCGGGCGTCGCACTCCTCTTAGATATCGTCCGCAATCATACCAAAACAGAAGAAAAAACAGCTCCACACGGTTTTCATCAAGAATTACTGGATCCACAAACTAATTTACGCATGATCCGCATCAGCATCCACGCAGAAATCCACGCTTTTCCCCAGATCAGCGTCGGCAGACATTTCCTCAGCGTACGATTCTTCTCGCCCAATATCATTGAGCAACCCCATCAATACGCTGACGACCTATTTTTTTGGCTGACGTATTGCTATTAACGACTGTAGCACGATCCTACGAGCCAATGAAAAGTGCGCCAATGCAATCCAGAATAAGACAATTAGTTAGCGGGCATTGCTGCATATGGATTGCTATAGTCAGCTCACTCGAGACTAACCCGGATATTTCACCATATAGCACCTGCGGACGTGAAAATGGTTTGTCTGCTGCGTTGCAAGAAGAAAAATGACTGGTCACATATATACAATATGCTCCCAGCCATTTTTCTTCTTGCGCCTTGCAGACAAGCCATTTTCACGCCCTCGTTACGCTATATAATGAAATATCCGGGCTAATTCTGTTTTTGTTTATCTACTTTTCTTTCCAGGTCTGGAATACCACATAAAACGCTGGAACAAAAACAACAGCGAGGCAGGTTGAGGCAAGCATACCGCTACTGACAGCAATGCCAATAGAACGCCTTGCATTAGCGCCTGCGCCTGTTGCAAAAACAAGTGGCATCACGCCCAAAATGAAAGCAAATGAAGTCATGATGATGGGACGAAAACGTGTTTTTGCGCCTATTAGTACCGCTTCTATAATCAGTTGTTGATGTAACTCGCGCTGTTCACGCGCAACCTCTACAATCAATATCGCATTTTTAGCAGCTAATGCAATCAGCAACAAAACACCGATCTGCGTATAGATATTATTTGCAAGCCCAAGCATCGATAAAACTAATACCGTTCCCAATAATGCTAATGGAACACTAAATAAAATGGCTGCAGGAATAACCCAATTTTCATATTGGCCAGCCAAAATTAAATAAACTAATATCAACGATAAACCAAAAATTAAATAGCTTAGATTGCCGGCAATTTTTTCTTGATATGCCGTACTCGTCCATTGATAAGATAATCCGCCCGGCAATACTCGTTCGGCTAATTTTTCTAAAGAATGGATAGATTGTCCTGAACTATATCCCGCACTCGATGTACCATAAATATTGCTAGACGGATAAAGATTATAAAGAGAAATAATAGCGGGCCCAATGGTTGGGTTCATATCGGTCAGCGTACCAATGGGCACCATTTCACCTGATGTATTTTTAACATATAAGTGACGCACATCATCGATTGTCATACGCGAATCAGCATCCGCTTGTACATACACTTGAAAGACTTGCCCAAATTTAGCAAAAAGATTAACGTAAGATGAGCCCACATAGGTTTCTAGTGCATCCATTGCATCCCCCACAGGCACTCCTAACGACTCTGCTTTTGTTCTATCGATGGGTGCAAAAATTTGCGGAACAGAAGAACGAAAGGAAGTCATCAGATGATTGAGCGAGGGCGTTGTATTACCATATTGTGTCAGCAAATCAGTTGCTGCTTGTAATTTGCGATAATCAAAAGAACCGTCTTGCAACTCAACTTGCATCTGAAAACCACCGGCATTACCTAAACCCTGTATGGGTGGCGGAATCATGATAAGTGCCTTTGCATCCAATGTATCTTGAGCGATTTGATTCAGTTTTTGATAAAGTACTGGCAAGCCTTCTTTTTTACCTCTGACACTCCAATCTTTAAACATCACATAAAGCACCCCCGCATTGGCAAGACTGGCATTATTATCTAAAAGTGAAATACCATTGATCGCAATCACATTCTGAATACCATCAATTTTTGACACTTGTTCACTGAGCTTATTTAGCAATGCTTCGGTACGACCCAAACTTGCACTATCAGGCAATTGCACATTCATCATGACATAGCCTTGGTCTTCGGTTGGAATGAAACTCGCTGGAATATGACTTAAACCGAGAATAGCTAATGCAACTAGTAATACACCGACCATACTGGTTGTTTTGCTATGATGAACAAGTTTACTAATAAATTTAAGATAAGCCGCTTCTACGGGGTAATACACACGATCAAATAGGCGATAGATTATATTTTTTTCTTTAGAGAGATCAACGGGCCTGAGCCACAAGGCGCACTGCGTCGGTTTTAATGTCATCGCATTAATTGCGCTAATAAAAGCAGTGGCAGCAATGACTAAAGCAAATTGTGCATACATCGCGCCCGTCAGCCCCGGCATAAATCCTGCCGGCAAAAATACCGCCATGAGTACCAGCGTAATACCAATCACAGGTCCCGTTAATTCTCTCATCGCATTGATAGCAGCGTCTTTTGGAGTGCTACCTTTTTCAATATGCTGCGTCACCCCCTCTACAATCACAATGGCGTCATCAACCACAATGCCAATGGCGAGTACCAGAGCAAATAATGTTAATAAATTAATTGAATATCCCAATAAAAGCATCGCAAAAAATGCACCAATAATGGTAACGGGAACGGTGGTAATGGGTACTAATGTTGCGCGATAGTTTTGTAAAAATAAAAGAATCACCGCCAAAACCAAAACAATCGCTTCGAATAATGTTTTATACACTTCGCGAACAGATGCTTTAACAAAAATGGTTGTATCAAATGGAATATTGTATATCACACCAGGCGGAAATTTTTTTGACATTTTTGCCACGGTTTCTCTAACTTCTTGTGCAACCTGTAATGCATTTGCGCCAGGGAGTTGAAAGATGCCGATCGCTGCGGTAGGTTTGTTATTAAGATTCGCTGACATGCTGTAATTTGATGAGCCTAGCTCAACACGACCCACATCGCGAATACGCACGATTCTTGGGCTACTGCTTGCATTTGCTTTTTGATTGGGTTTGATTGCTTCAGATTTAACAATAATATTTGCAAATTCATCCGCATTGACCAATAAACCCGGCACATTAATCGTTAGCTGGTAAGCCTGCTTGCCCGCTGCAGGAGGAGAGGCCGTTTGCCCTGCAGAAATAGCTTTGTTCTGTTGGCTAATGGCATTTAGCACATCAGAAGGATTCAATGAATACGTTAACATTTTTTTTGGATCTAACCAGATTCTCATCGCATAAGAGCCTGACCCAAAGATTAAAACATTACCAACGCCTGGTAGCCGTGATAATTCATCTTGCATATTAATGGCAGCATAATTATTTAAAAATAAACCATCGTATTCGTTGTGTGCCGAAGTTAATGTAATAAATTGTAAAATGGCTGTTGATTTTTGCTGCACAACCACCCCTTGCGCTTGTACCGATTGAGGTAATTGCGCCATCGCAGCTTGCACACGATTCTGCACTAAGATTTGCGCAAGATTCAAATCTGTGCCAATCGCAAATGTGACAATTAAAGTGTAACTACCACTGTTTGTACTCGTCGATTGCATATACAGCATGTTTTCTACACCATTGACCTGCTGCTCAATGGGTAGCGCAACGGTATTAATTAATGTTTTAGCATCGGCACCGGGATAGCTCGTCGTCACCTGAATGGTAGGCGGCACAATGGCGGGATATTGCGTAATGGGCAGAATAGCGACGGCAACAATGCCTAACAAAACAATTAATAGCGCAATGACATTAGCGAGTACTGGTCGCTCAATAAAAAATTTAGAAATCATTTTCTGTGCTCATGTTATCCCTCATTCTCAACGGGTTTCACTGCATTACCTGGTGTTGCAAATTGTAATCCGCTGACAATCACGTTTTCATGCGCGGTCAGTCCTTTCGTAATCGCTCGCACATCTTGCTCTACCAGCCCTAACTCCACGCGATTTAACTGCACAATATGATGCGCATCGACTGTCAGTACATAGGGGCCAATTTGATCATATAGCACCGCTGTATCTGGTATCGTTAATGCTATTTTTGGCTTAGCAATCGGAATGCGTACTTGCACAAAAAGACCTGGCAGTAAAACATAATCATGGTTTTCAAAAAGCGCACGAAATTCCAATGTCCCTGTTCCTGCATTAAGTGCAGTATTAACAAAATTAAGCGTGCCTTTATGTTGAAAGGTAGTCTCATTTTGTAATTTAACATAGGCTGGAATTTGGTTGAGTTCGCTTGACTTAAAACCTTGTGCTTTAGCCGCTGCACGTAATTTAATTAAATCAAGTTCGTTAAGATTAAAGTAAACATAAATGGGGTCAATTTGTTCAATGGTCGCAAGATTGGTTGCGACACTATTCCCAACTAAATTGCCAACATCAACCAGATGGCGACCAATGCGGCCATTAAAGGGCGCAGGGATATGGGTATACCCGTAATTAATGGCTGCGATAACTTCATTTGCTTCTGCTTTTGCAATCTCTGCTTCTGATTCCTGCAATTTAGCCAACCATTTTTCTACATTATTGAGAGAAGTCGCATTTTGTTTGTACATGCGCTGTTGTCGATCGTATTCAGACTGCGTGTAAGCATACATTGCTTTTTGGATAGCCACTGTCGCTTGTGCTGCTTTTAATTGTTCCAGATAAGGTTTTGGTTGGATGACGAATAGTGCTTGTCCTTTTTTGACAAAGGTACCGTCTGTAAATGCTATGGTATTCAAATACCCTTCTACACGTGCGACAAGATCAATAGAATTGTACGCAACAAGCGTGCCCGTTTGCGTGACATATTCAACCATTTTTTTTAAATGCGGTTGTTGAACAATCACTTGGGGTGCAGGTAATGTGGGCTCTCGATTAAAAACATAATGCACAATGATATAAATCATGATCAAAATAACAGCGATAATAGCTGTTTTTTTAATATTTTTGGGAGTCACTATCATTTTCATAACATCACCATTTCGGTAAATATAATTGTTTAATCGCTTGTTGTGCATTCTTAGGCGCCTCGTGATTTTGCTGTTCCAACAAGGAACCCCAGTTTGTACGTGCCGCCATTTCATTTTTTAACTTTTCAGGAATCACATCATGACCACGACGAATTTCCCATCCACCACCTAACGCCCTATAAAGCGCTACTAAAGCTTGCGGAATATCGCCTTCAGAATTAACAAGTGATGATTGAACACGTAATTGCTGCTGTTCAGCATTAAGCACTGGCGTAAAATCTGTTTCGCCTTCTCTATAACGAATCAACGCTAATTTTAATCCGCGAATGGCGGAACGATTTGCTTTAGTTAGAAATTGAGTAGCCATTTTTGCCTCCACAAAAGCGGTGATATTATCTTGCACTTCTTGCTGTGCTTTTAACACTAAGTTCATATAATTCAACAACGCTTTTTGATAGGCAGCATCCTGTGTACGTACAGCATTCGTAATTTGACCATAATTTAAAATCGGCCAGTTGAGTCCCGGCCCCAAGGTAATCGCTCGATTAGACCAATTAAAGAGATTGCTCATCGAGGAACCACCAATATTGTTAGCAGTTAAAACGAATGTTCCAGACAAAGATAACGCCGGAAAGAGATTCGCCTTGGTGGCGCCTACCATTTCCAATTGAGCAATCGCTTCTAATCGTGCTTCATAAATATCTGGACGTCTGGCTAATGTTTCTTTGGGAATGCCAACCGCAACAGAAATGGGTGCTTTAGGAATACCGTGACCTTGATTAATTAATACATCTAACTGATTGGGAACCCTCCCTAACAGCAAGCTTAATGCATCTTTTTCTTTCTGTAAGGCACTCTTTAAATTTGGGAGTGTTGATTCTGTTTCTGCCAGTTCCGTTTTTGCTTGCTCGACATCAACGAGACTGGTTTCACCAGAGTGATAACGTGATTCCGCTAATTGCAATCCAATAGCTTGAACTTGAATGTTTGCGCGCGTGACTTCAATTTGAGCGTCAATCGTGCGCATTTTGATATAAGCTGCTGCAATTTCAGCGGTTAAGGTAATCAAAGCATTATCGTATGCCGCAATGGATGCCAAAAAGCTTACATTATTAGCGTAAATAGCGCGCCTATATTTTCCCCAAAAATCAATTTCCCAATTGGCAGTAAACCCTAAATTAGCCGTATCAAATGTCGTCGGTAACAATTGTTGCAAGGAGCCGCCACCGATTCGATTGTACGTATAATTACCTGATATGGCTTGTTGTTGTGGATAAAGTTCGCCAACAGATTGTGCTAATTCTGCACGCGCCTGTAATACATTAACGCCCATACTCTGTAGCGACAAATTCGAAGCATACCCCTCATGAATCAATTGCGTCAGTGTTGAATCATGGAATAGCTTCCACCACTCTGGATGTCTGAATGGTTTCTCGTTAACGGATGTGGTGGTTTTTTTCCAGTGTAGGACGACAGGCTTCGTGGGTTCTTGATAATCAGGACCGACCATGCAGGCATTCAATAGTAGGCACACAAAAAGAAAAAGGTTCTTTGGCATGTATGAGAACATATCCCTATTGTGGTAACCCTATCCCTATATTTGCTAAATTATAACGCTATACGACCATGAAACGCCAGTTTTTGAATTTGTCCATGCTTTCATTGCCATGGATTTAATATCTCAACACCTGTTTGATCAAAGTCGCTAACGTTTCGAGTCACAATCGTCATTCCATGAACTAATGCTGTAGCAGCAATAATGGCATCTCTGTCTGATCTTGGATCCGGAACATGGAGTTTTGCACATCGTTGCGCAACAGCAACATCTAAATATAAAATTCGCTCAGAGAATACTTGAAGAACATGGGCGTTAAGCCAAGAACGAAGTATCGCACCTTGCGTAGAATCGCGGTGCTCAATTAGTAGTACACCCGTTTCAAGTTCTAATATTGATATCACAGATACAAATAGACTCGATGCTGAAACATTTTTAGCCCAAGCTATTACATTTTTATCGGCTTTGTCAGTTTTAGCTTTTCTTAACTCTGAGATAACGTTTGTATCGAGTAAATACATTATCTAAAGTCCTCTGGCCGATACATATTTTTATTCAATTTCGTCGGTTCAAAATCGACATCAGCTGCATCAGGCATAGCCAATAAATCAATAATGCTATCCTTGGTTTCTGTCAGTTTTTGATAATCTTGAATTGCTAATAATACGTGTGCTGGATGACCTCTATCAGTAATAAAAACTGGGCCATTTAAAGCGGCACGTTTTACCTTGCTCACGTCTTGATTGAATTCTCTGCTGGTAACGGTAGTAATCGTCATATTTTATCTCCCATCATATGTTATGTAGACACATATCTACTTATTTAGTATAGCAAAAAAAGTAGGTATGTGTCTACATTAATCAGCTAAAGTGATGGAGCCCTGGCCAGGACAGTTACGCACTACAAGTACTCACAAATTCACGCACTGCATCCGCTGCCCACACCCCCACCATCAACTCCAGGTGCAATGCTTCAAATTGATGTTGCAATTGTGTACATTGATCAGGATGTTGTAAGTAATGTAGCGCAGCATCTGCAATTGCATCAGGCGTTGCCGCTTCTTGGATCAACTCAGGAACCAACCGTTTAT
>MGYE01000028.1:23786-25380 GCA_001801625.1 Gammaproteobacteria bacterium RIFCSPHIGHO2_12_FULL_42_10 | reverse complement strand
CGCGGGCACGATTAGTGCAGTGATTTACGCAACAACGCCATCGATTAGGCCCTCCTTCATGAGTGAGTTATTTAAATAGCTCGGGGTGCTGAATACAACGGACCCTATATTTTTTTATAAATATTGACCGTACATAGACCCCAACTCATTAGCTCAGCATGGCTATGTATTGATACAAATTGCTGATTGTGAATACTTTTTGAAGTCACAATAATGCGTGTCCCTGATTTTAAGCAGGCAAACTGTGCAATCAATTTGTTCCAGGTCTCCTCGCTAAAACAAGTGGCTGCGATGTAAAGAATATCAGCATTTGAATAATCATGATGCAGAATATTTTCATTAAAAAAATGAATGCTAGCAATTCTTGCAAGATAGGTATCAGAAAAATCTCGATCATGATGTAAGATTAATGTTTTCACTCTTTCAAGCTGTCTGTTTGATTTTTTGAAAAGAGCTGGTAATAATTCAATCCCTAACGATTCGGATAACTCAAAACAAAGTGCAGCAGCAAAAACGGCCTTTCCGGAACCAGAACCGAGATCATAAAATACTTCGCCGGGTTGCGGATTTGTTTTTTTCAAAATAGAAAAAAATGACAGGAAGTCAATTTCTCCATAAATAAATTCATTACTCTTGATGTTGAAATTTTTGCGATCAGAGTACGAAGAAAAATTAGCATAACTTCTTTTATAAAGTTGGTTGAAAAGAGCCTCTATTTTTTTTAATCTTTTATAATTAGGATGATTTTTTAACTGATTTTCCAGCGTTTTTTTAGCTTTTTTAGGAAAAATATAGGCGGTCAATACATACTGTATTGTCACTAACAAGAGAACGGTGATTGCGAAAGCATGAATGTAATACATCTATCAAAACTTACATGCTAATTTTCTATATCGCAAGTATGTGTTATGCTGACTTTGAGGCAAATGTTTTTTCAAACTGTTTAATCACGGTAATAAATTCTTCCCCATAGCGTTGCAATTTACTCTGCCCAACGCCAATAATCTTTTCAAATTCAGTCAATGTTTTTGGTTGATTGGTATGCATCGCAAGCAAACTGCTATCATGAAAAATAACATACGGCGGCACACTCTGCTCTTTCGCAAGCGAGAGTCGTTTGTTTTTTAGCGCCTGCCACAAATCATCATCGGGTATTTTACCGCGTCTCTTCTCTCGATTAGACGATTGCTTTTGTTTTTTATTGGGCTTTGCAACATCAACACGTAAAGCAATGGTCTGTTCTCCGCGCAGTAATGGTACACTTTTTTCTGTCAGCCGCAAGCTTCCATATCCACTGATATCGACTGTTAATAAATTAGCGGCCGCCAATTGTCGATAGATACTTTGCCATTGCAGCTGGCTATAAGTCTGACCAATACCAAAAGTGGACACTTTATTATGATTAAAACGCTCAATTTGTGGTGTCAATTTTCCTAGTAAAACATCGATGAGATGTTTGACACCAAAACGTTGGCCAGTACGATAAATACAAGACAATGCCATTTGCGCCGCTATTTTTCCATCCCAAGTCGAAACAGGATGAAGACAATTATCACAATAATTGCAGGCGCCAGGATAGATTTCAGCAAAATAA
>MGYE01000028.1:18623-23754 GCA_001801625.1 Gammaproteobacteria bacterium RIFCSPHIGHO2_12_FULL_42_10 | reverse complement strand
ATCTTCATCTGCAGATGACGCATCCACCATGCGGCGCAATGTGATCACATCACCCAACCCATATGAAAGCCACGCATCAGCAGGCAAACCATCGCGACCGGCGCGTCCCGTTTCTTGATAATAGCCCTCTATACTTTTAGGCAAATCAAGATGCGCCACAAAACGAACGTTTGGCTTATCAATTCCCATACCGAAAGCAACGGTTGCAACCATAATCACGCCTTCTTCACGTAAAAAACGTTGTTGATTGCGTTGACGAACAACATTGCTAAGCCCTGCATGATAAGGCATGGCATCCCACCCTTTACTGACCAACCACTCAGCTGTTTCCTCAACGCGTTTTCGTGATAAACAATAAACAATGCCTGCATCACCACGATGCTCTGCTTCTAAAAAATCATGAAGCTGCTCGCGCGGATTTTGTTTTTGTACAATGCGATAGCGAATATTGGTTCGATCAAAACTAGCAGTAAATTTCTTTGCGGATGTTAAATTAAGTCGTTCTGCAATTTCGCGTTGTGTTGGCTCATCAGCAGTTGCAGTGACTGCCATTCTTGGCACATTCGGAAAACGTTCATGAATAATCGAAAGTTGCACATATTCAGGACGAAAATCATGCCCCCACTGTGAAACGCAATGCGCCTCATCAATTGCAAACAACGAAAGCGTACATTGTTCTAGTAATGCTAAAAAACGTGGCATCAACAAGCGCTCAGGTGCAACATAAAGCAAGTCTAATTGGCCGTTTAACAAGTCTGCCTCAACGACGGATGCATCCTGTGCATTTAAACTAGAATTTAAAAATGCCGCTTTAACATTCAATTGCAACAGTGCATCGACTTGATCCTGCATCAATGCAATCAAAGGCGATACAATAATACCCACACCGGTTCGAGACAATGCAGGTATTTGATAGCACAATGATTTACCGCCACCTGTTGGCATTAAAACCAACGCATCATTACCATCAATTACATGTTGAATGACCGCTGCTTGATTGCCACGAAATGCATCATATCCAAAAACCTGACGTAAAATTTCTTGAGCATGCATATTGATTAAATTAACCCGATACAAGAAAAATGGCACCCAAAATCATCTTCACCTTGATGATACGCACGTCTACAGCTAAAAAATCGCTCGTCTGTATAAGTATCAATGCCCGTTTGTCCAACCGACTTCAGACCGAGTTGCACTAAACGATCTGCTACATAGGCTGGCAAGTCAAACATAAAATGATTGGCTTGTTGTGAATTTTTAAAATAACGTTGATTGTCTGACGAATCATTAACAAATTGCTGATAGTAATCAGCACTCACCTCGTAAGAAGCTTGCGCAATACAAGGGCCAATAACAGCAACAATCTCACAGGGTTCTGCGCCTAGCTGCATCATCGCATGAACGGTTGACGCTAATACACCACATTTTGCACCTCGCCAACCTGCATGCGCAAGACCCACCACACCTGCTTTAACATCTGCAAACAACACGATTGCGCAATCTGCACTATCAGAACCTAGTAATAAGCCTTTCTGCTTGGTGACAATGGCATCTGCGCACGGTTTCTCACATTCCAACCAAGGCTCATCCACGACAACAACTTGATTGCTATGTATATTATTAACGGTGACCAATGCTTCGAGTGGTTTCCCAAAATAATGCGTGATGCGTGTTCTATTCTCGCGCACAGCAGCAGAATCATCATGGCTTTTATAGGCACTATTCAGCGAAGCATATCGCCCTCGACTCACACCGCCAAACCGTGTAAAGAATGCATGTCGAATCATGGGTAAATGTTTTAAAGTGGTATGCTCGATTACATCGAGTGACAGCTTATCACCAATCATCGTTCAGCCCTTTCATGAACTGTTATAACTCACATGTAAACATCGATGCATCCTCATGTCCAGTCGCTGTCTGATAATATCCTTTGCGTATTCCAGTAGGAAAAAAATTAACTTTGCGATAAAGCGCAATAGCATGCACGTTCGATGCGCGTACCTCCAGGTAGGCAATACGAGCGCCATAAAACTTTGCATGCTGCAAGGCATACAATAATAATTGAGTCCCCACTCCCTGATGTTGATATGCGCGCGCAGTACCCAGATTTAAAATATGACATTCTTCAGCACCTAGCGCTAAAATAATAAAGCCAACAAACTGCTCATCTTTTTTCATGCCAAAACCTGAATAACCCGCTTTAAAGCAAATTTCAAAAGCTTCAGCCGTCCAGGGATGTGCATGCACTTCGTTTTCTATTGCAATTAACGCTGGTATGTCAGAAAAAACTAATGTATGTAACAAGAAAATTATTTTTCCTTGGGTAAATACAAATCTGTAATCGTTCCCTCAAATACCTCGCCTGCCAGTGCAATGGTTTCAGAGAGTGTTGGATGAGGATGAATGGTTAAAGTAATGTCTTGCACATCACAGCCCATCTCAATAGCAAGTGCAATTTCTGCAGCCAATTCACCAGCATTGGGTCCAACAATCCCCGCACCAATGACACGATGTGTGGTTTCATCAATAATGAGTTTCGTGATTCCCTCGCTACGACCTAAGCTCAACGAACGACCATTAGCCGCCCACGGGAAAACACCTTTACCATATTTAATGCCGCGCGCTTTCGCTTCAGTCTCTGTGACGCCTAAGAACGCAACTTCCGGATCAGTATAGGCAACGCTTGTGATTGTACGAGGATCAAAATAATGCTTCATGCCAGCAATCACTTCAGCAGCCACTCGACCTTCCGCCATCGCTTTATGTGCTAACATAGGCTGTCCAACGATATCTCCAATCGCAAAAATATGCGAAACATTGGTACGCATTTGTTTATCAACCGAAATAAAACCGCGTTCATTCACTGCAACCCCTGCCTTTTGCGCATCGATTGCGTCACCATTTGGACGTCTGCCTACCGCATACAAAATACAATCAAATTTTTCAGGCTTAGCAGGCGCATTTTTACCCTCAAACGTTACCATGAGTCCCTCTTTTTGAGCCTCAACATGCATGACTTTGGTTTGAAGATAAATATTTTTATAACGCTTACTAATGCGCTTATAAAGCGGCGTGACAATATCAAGATCTGCACCAGGAATAATTTGATCCATAAACTCAACGACCGTCACATCCATCCCCAAAGCATGGTAGACCGTTGCCATTTCAAGACCAATAATCCCACCGCCAATAACCAACATACTGCCCTGCGTCATTTCTAATTCTAGTGCACCGGTTGAATCAAAAATTCTCGGATCTTGAGGTAAAAAAGGTAATGTTACAGGACGCGAGCCTGCCGCAATAATGGCCTCTTTAAAAGTAATCGTTTCAGTCTTGCCATCACTGCCTACCACTGCTAGCTGATGATCCGAAACAAAACGACCCACGCCATTGACAACAGTCACTTTACGCTGCTTTGCAAGCAACGAAAGACCACCTGTTAATTTTTTAATAATACTCTGTTTCCAAGATACAATTTTTTTTGTATCGATCGTGGGTTTACCAAACTGCAACCCAGATGTCGCCATCTCTGCTGCATCATCAATCACTTTCGCAACATGTAACAATGCCTTAGAAGGAATACAACCCACGTTCAAACAAACACCGCCCAATGTAGGGTCACGCTCCACGAGCACAACCTGTTTGCCTAAATCTGCCGCTCTAAACGCAGCCGTATAGCCACCAGGACCACTACCCAATACTAAAACATCAGTTTGCATTTTTCACCCCATCTCTCAAATAAAATTACAATAATAAATTTCTAATATCCGACAACATGGTTGTCAAATGAACCATAAAACGTGCTGCCGTTGCGCCATCTATCACGCGATGGTCGTATGAAAGTGATAATGGCAACATTAATCTAGGAACAAAATGACCCTCTTCATAAATAGGTTTATAAAAAGCCTGCGAAATACCCAAGATTGCCACATCAGGATAATTAATAATGGGTGTAAAACCCGTACCGCCAATACTACCCAGACTAGAGATTGAAAAAGAACTACCCTGCAATTCACCAGGCGTCAATTGTTTTTGACGTGCACGTTCACTCAACACAACTAACTCTTCCGCCAAATCAATCAACCCTTTTTGATTAACATTTTTTATAACGGGTACGAGCAGCCCTTCATCTGTATCAACAGCAATGCCCATATGAAAATATTTTTTCAATACTAAATTTTCAGAAGCAGCATCAAGCGATGCATTAAAATGTGGAAATGCTTTTAAAGAAGCAACCAGTGCCTTAATCACAAACGGTAGAATAGTCAATTTAATATTTTGTTTTTTTAGCGTAATGTTGCGTTCAACACGGTAAGCATCCAGTGTCGTAATATCTGCTTCGCCAAATTGCGTAACATGCGGAATCAGCATCCAATTACGCTGCAAATATTTACCAGACAATTTTTTAATACGGGATAATGGTTCTAATTCTGTTGCGCCAAAGTCTGAAAAATTGACGGTAGGTAACGACATAATCGGTGACACAGCTCCGCGTGTGACTTGATTTTGAGTATGCGCCTCAACATCTTCTCTCAACACGCGCTGCTTGGGGCCGCTACCTTGTATCTCATTCAAACTCACACCTAATTCACGTGCCAAACGACGCACGCCAGGACCTGCGTGCACCTCCTCCGCAGACTCTGCAGGCTTTGTAACAAAATCACCTTCGCGATGTGACACACGTTCTTTAGTGGTTGCGGTTTGTATCGATTGCGTTTGCTCTACTTGCTTGATCGGCTGCGCCTGTGTTGTGGTTGAGTGTTCTGCTGACGCTGTCTTCGCAACCGTTTCTCTTCCAACCTCTAACGTCAAAAGAACAGCCCCTGTAGAAACGGCATCACCTACTTTCACTTTAATTTCTTTTACTGTTCCTGCATCAGATGAAGGGATATCCATCGTTGCTTTGTCAGACTCTAAACTCACAATAGGCGCATCCACACAAATCACATCGCCTGATTTGACTAAAATCTGAGTGACCGTTACATCGGCTGCACTACCGAAATCCGGCGTTGTAATATTTTTTATAGCCAAAATAAATTCTCCTAACTCATGTTACTCACCCGACACGCTTGTCATCCAGAGGCGCGCTCTTTGCGCCGAAGGATCTCCTTGAAAGAATGATTACATCTCT
>MGYE01000028.1:15150-18610 GCA_001801625.1 Gammaproteobacteria bacterium RIFCSPHIGHO2_12_FULL_42_10 | reverse complement strand
CCTCTGGATGACAGCACGTAAAGTGAGTGACTCATTAACAGCGGTTACCGTCCCTGTAAAACACAACAAACTATTTTTACTACATATCAGTCGGCAGAGGCTTGTCTAAATCAATATGGTATCGCAAAGCAGCTTCTTCTACCGCCTTTGCAGTCACTGCACCTTCTTTCATCAACGCATAAAGTGCAGCAATCACGATATAATGTCGATCCACTTCGAAAAAGCGGCGCAAATTGGATCGCGTATCACTGCGTCCAAAACCATCCGTTCCCAATGTGATATAGGTACGCTCAAGATAAGGACGAATTAAATCTGCATAAGCACGCACATAGTCAGTTGCCGCGACAATAGGACCAGGGTGTGATTCTAAACAACGCATCACATACGATAGTTCTGGTGTTTTTTGAGGATGCAACCGGTGAGCTCGTTCCACACGCAAGCCATCGCGATGTAACTCACTAAAACTAGTCACACTCCAAACATTGGCTGAGATTTGAAAATCATTCTGCAATAAGACTTGAGCGGCTAACGCTTCATTTAAAATAGCGCCGGAACTAAACAATTGAACAGTCTGTTTGGATTGCTTTGAATGGGCCGCTTTAAACAAGTACATGCCATCAATAATGCCACGCTCAACACCTTCAGGCATTGCGGGCTGCGCATAACGTTCATTCATGGCGGTAATATAATAAAATACATCTTTTTCCTGTGCGATCATCTCTTGTAACCCATGCTGTATAATCACAGCCATTTCAAAACCAAAAGCAGGGTCGTAAGCACGACAAGTTGGATAGGTTGATGCCATTAAGAGACTGCCGCCATCTTGATGTTGCAATCCTTCTCCCTCAAGGGTTGTACGCCCTGCTGTTGCACCAATTAAAAAACCACGCGCACGCATATCACCTGCCGCCCAAATTAAATCGCCCACGCGCTGAAAACCAAACATCGAGTAATAAACAAAAAATGGAATCATCGGGAATCGATTCGTTGCATAAGAGGTGCCAGCTGCAACCCAAGCTGCAAGTGAACCTGCCTCAGTAATGCCCTGTTCCAATAATTGTCCATCTTTTGTTTCGTGATAAAATAAGAATTGCTCTCGATCTTCGGGTGTGTAGAGCTGGCCACAAACAGAATAAATCCCTATTTCTCTAAATAAAGTTTCCAAACCGAACGTACGTACTTCATCTGAAAAAATGGGCACAACACGTGGGCCGATTTGCTGATTTTTTAACAAAATATTGAAAATGCGGCCCAATACCATAGTCGTCGAAAGTGTGCGATCGCCTGAACCTTTTAAAATCTGCTCAAAATCAGCTAAGGGCGGCGTGATGAGCGGGTGCGATACCACGGATCGACTGGGTAAATAACCGCCTAATTTTTTTCTTTGTGCCTGAAGATACTGCATCTCTTCACTATCTTCGGAGGGTTTATAAAAATGAAAATGATGCAGCGCTTCATCGCTTAATGGTAAATTAAAACGCTGACGAAACGCTTGCAGTTCTTCTTCGTTTAAGCTCAAATGATTGTGGGCAACGTTTCTACCTTCAGCTGTACTCGTGCCCAATCCGTAACCTTTAATGCTCTGCACTAACACAACGGATGGTTGACCGCGATGCGAGCGAGCAGCATCATAAGCAGCATAAATCTTAACGGGGTCATGACCACCACGACCGAGCATAGCAATGGCTTCATCTGTCCAACCTTCAATCAAAGCTTGCAAAGATTCCGTATTAAACAAAAATTCCCGCAAGTAAGCAGAGCCTCGCACAGTAGCTGTTTGTAAATCACCATCAACACATTCACCTAAGCGCTGAGCCAATAAGCCTTCATGATCTTGCTCAAATAACACATCCCAGTGATTATCCCACAACACTTTTATTACGTTCCAACCAGCACCACGAAACAATGATTCAAGCTCTTGAATGATTTTACCATTACCACGCACTAACCCGTCTAAGCGTTGTAAATTACAGTTCACAACAAAAATTAAATTATCTAATTGTTCGCGCGACGCAACGGTTAACGCACCAATGGACTCTGGCTCATCCATCTCACCATCACCGCAAAAAACCCAGACTTTGCGATCACCAGCGTTTAGTAATTGCCGATTTTCTAAATATTTCAAAAATTGCGCTTGATAAATGCTCTGTAGCATACCTAAACCCAATGAAACAGTCGCAAATTGCCAAAATTGAGGCATCAACCAAGGATGCGGATACGATGACATGCCCTCTCCACCTACTTCTTGGCGAAAATGAATCAGATGATTCTCTGATAAGCGACCTTCTAAATAAGCGCGCGCATAATTACCTTCAGCAGAATGGCCTTGAAAATAAATGAGATCGCCAAGCTGTGCTTCTGTTGTACCGCGAAAAAAATGATTTAAACCCACTTCATACAGTGTTGCAATCGATCCAAATGATGATAAATGCCCGCCAACACCGCCTATCGATTGTTTGGCACGAATCACCATAGCAATCGCATTCCAACGGATGGCGGCCTCTAATTTGGCTTCTATTGCAAGATCGCCCGGATAGGCAGGCTCATCTGCTACTGAAATAGTATTACAATAAGGTGTCGTAAATAATGCTGAATGATAGGATTGGATACCCTGTTGATTTGCAGCCTCTAATAAACATTGCAGAATAAACTGTGCGCGCGCCTTCCCTTCCCGATCAACAACAGAAGAAAGTGCCTCACACCATTCACGCGTTTCAACAGGATCAGAATCATATGTTAACTTCGACATGCTTATTTCCTACGTAATCACTCTTTCAGTTTAAACATAACTGCTAGTCCCCTCTCCTCCAGCACTCTTTGCTGGAGGAGAGAGTTGGGGAGAAGAGGTATAGTAGTATGACCTCCTTCTCCCAACCCCTTCCTCCTATAAAAAGCATAGGAGGAAGGGGAGCGAGTGCTACGTCCAAACAAAACGGCTCACAATAATATCAATACAACCGCCACGATCAAGAAAATAATCAATGATCGATCTAATAAATGCATGCCTTCACTTTGAGAGGGGTCGGGAAGTGCAGCAGCACCGCACGTCGTTAATAAAGTATCGTTAGCCTCTACACCACTAATCACTTTATTTCTCCAGAAAGCAAACACACGACTAAAATTCCCACCCAGTGCAAAAACGAAGGTTAGTAAACGAATAGATGGCCAATCAAAATAGGACTCGATTTGATAAGCAACATTCGACTCAGCAGAATCAGTAACGCCTTCTGCTTTTTCAGCGGCTGCTAACGCAATCAATCGATATAACAATGCCCCGCCGATCCCCAGCCCAACAAACCAAAAAATACAAGCAAATAAACGGCGATTAGCTGCAATAAACAAGGTATCTAATGAAGCGGGAGCATCGGCCCATAAATTGCGCGGCCCAAAGCAATAAAGCAGAACCGCCACAGAGAATACAAAATGCACCGCACCAAAGAAAAATGGGTGTAATAGCTTA
>MGYE01000028.1:7110-15137 GCA_001801625.1 Gammaproteobacteria bacterium RIFCSPHIGHO2_12_FULL_42_10 | reverse complement strand
CCAATACAAGATAAGACGACTGCCGAGATAATCGTCCCGCCAGCCGGTGCTGATATTTTCTATACCAATCCCAAACCCTCAGGTGACTGCAATCAAAAAAACGTTCGATCAGCACAGCTACGACCAGCACAGCGATCATTATCATACTAAAAGCCTCCTTAAATAATCCCAGTTAAATAACGGACCCGGATCGGTCTTACGATTCGGTGCAATATCCGAATGGCCCACTATACGATCCATCGTAATAGCAGGATATGCCTGTATTAACGCTAAAATAATTTTACTAAGTCTGGCATATTGTATTGCTTCATAAGCAATATCATCCGTCCCCTCAAGCTCAATGCCAATTGAAAAATCATTACAATTTGTTCTTCCCATGAAAGAAGACACACCCGCATGCCATGCGCGTTGCATAAAAGGAACAAACTGCATCACTTCACCCGTACGTTTAATCAAAAGATGTGAGGAGACACGGATACCTTCCAGCGAAGACAACGCAAGATGCATCGAGGTAACCGGTTGACCGCAAAAAAAATGCTCAATCGCATCTGAGCCGAATTCTCCTGGCGGTAGACTAATACCATGTATCACAATCGCATCAATCACACCACCTGGCAGACGATCATCACAATGCGGAGAGAGGCACTCAATTGCGCCTTCAAGACGACCATCCGCTAGATTGACTCTAAAATGAGTAGCCATAGGCTACAGTATAAACTGATTGCAAATCGTGTGGAAATAGGGAGAAAATCGTGCAAGCCAATTAATCCGCCGAGAACCCCACTATGCACATCGATTTAATCAAAAAAAACATCCAAAATGCCATTCCTGACGCAGAAATCTCAGTAGAGGGCGACGGTTCACATTTTACGGCTACCATTATCTCCAATGCATTTTTAGGAGAATCGCGCATCAAACGACAACAGATGGTCTATGAAGCCGTTAAAAAAGAACTCCTAGATGGTACACTGCACGCACTCTCGCTTAAAACATTTACAAAAGAAGAATACGCAAAATGGACCAATTAATCATTCAAGGCGGTCGCCCAATCTCTGGCATTGTTAATATTTCCGGAGCCAAAAATGCCGCTCTCCCTATTTTGGCCGCAACGCTACTCACCGGCAATACCATCCGTCTTGGCAATGTACCGCATCTGCAAGATATTTACACCATGGTCAACGTATTAAATCACATGGGCGGCAATGTCACATTAGACGAACATGCTAATATTGAGATCAACACCAATCATATATCCTCTCATCATGCCCCCTATGAACTCGTCCGAACAATGCGGGCATCCATACTGGTGCTAGGACCCCTTTTAAGTCGTTTTGGCAAAGCAGAAGTTTCTCTACCAGGTGGCTGTGCCATTGGCTCACGCCCTGTTGACCAACATCTCAAGGGTTTGCAAGCGATGGGCGCTGATATTCATATCGAAAACGGCTACATCAAAGCCACAGCAAACCGATTGACTGGCGCAACCATTGCGCTTGATCTCATTACTGTCACTGGCACTGAAAATCTTATGATGGCTGCCGTTCTTGCAAAAGGCGAAACCATTATTAAAAATGCAGCATGCGAGCCAGAAATAGAAGATTTAGCCAACTTCTTAAATACACTTGGCGCGCATATTGAAGGTGCGGGCACATCAACTATCACCATTCAAGGTGTTACATCGCTAAATAGTGGCCACTATTGCGTACTACCTGATCGCATCGAAACAGGCACTTATCTTGCAGCGGCTGCAATCACGCGCGGCAGTATCACAGTAAAAAAGACTTGTCCTCATTTGATTGAATCTGTGTTATTGAAATTTGAAGAAGCAGGCGCATTAATTGATACAGGCAATGATTGGATCTCTCTCGATATGCGAGGCAATCGTCCACGAGCGGTCGATATCAGCACAGCACCCTATCCTGCCTTTCCAACAGATATGCAAGCTCAAATGATGGCTGTTAATACGGTTGCCGAAGGAACAAGTCTTATTACTGAAACCATTTTTGAAAATCGCTTTATGCATGTGCAAGAACTACAACGCATGGGCGCCAACATCACACTCAAAGGGAATACTGCTGTCTGCGTCGGCACCCATGCACTACATGGCGCACCTGTCATGGCAACCGATTTGCGTGCCTCAGCCAGTCTCGTACTCGCAGGACTTGCCGCCAGCAATGCAACCATCATCAACCGTATCTATCATATCGACCGCGGATATGAATGTATTGAAGAAAAATTAACGCAGTTGGGTGCGAGTATCAGGCGAATCACTTAAACACGTGATGCTTCTACAGTTTCTTTCCTGACTGCCCTTCAGACTCATTTCATTGGAAACTCTGCGGATGGAAACTCTGCAGATAGTCAATCCTATAAAAATGTGCTATCATTTGATAGAACAATTTAGGGGGGATTTTATGGATACTTTTACGGTAAGAGATTTGCGCGAACATACAGGTTCGCTCATTCATGATGCAGAAAAAGGTAAGCTTTCGTTAATTACGAAACACGGCAGACCTGTTTTTTTAGCGGTGCCTTTCACACAAGATCTTCTAGATTTAGGCTTGCGTCTTGCGATTGCAATCAAGCTATACAAAGAAGAAACTTTAACTTTAGAAAAATCCGCTAAATTGTCTGGTGTAGGCACAGAAGTTTTTATTGAAAAACTCAGTCAACTTGGCATACCTACCGTTCATTACTCTGCAGATGATATAGCAAAGGAGATAAAGGATTTTGACTGATCAGATTATTATTGCAGATGCTGGTCCTTTAATTGCATTTGGACGAATTAAACGTCTTGTTTTGCTAAAAAAACTGTTTGGTAAAGTCATTGCCCCATCTGCTGTTATCAATGAATGTCTTTCTGATATTACACGGCCTGGAGGTAAAGAAATATTAGATGCGATTCACAAACAACTCATCACGCCAAACGACAATTCTGAAATCAATCATCATCAATCGTTGATTGATATTTTAGGGCTTGGTGAAGCACATGCGATTATTCTAGCAACGCAATTAAACGCAAGATTATTAATGGATGACAAATTAGGTCGTCAAACAGCAGAAAAAATGAATCTACGCATCATAGGAACTGCTGGTGTTTTAATTCTTGCCAAAAAGAAAAATTTGATTTTAAAAATAGCTCCATTAATTAAAGAATTAAAAAATGCTGGATATTATTTATCTAACGAATTAATCAAGAAAATTTTGATTATTGCTGGGGAAAAAATTTAAGCTATATTTCAACTTATGATCTTTTTTCCCTAGTTTTTTACCCTAAACCACCGAATACACTCACAATCAAACGCAACTCTCAGTAGGTGCCAAATAAAAATCTAATGTCTTTTTAAGCCCCGTTACCATATCTACCTTAGGTGACCAATTTAAATCACGTTGCGCACGAAAAATAGCGGGTACACGCTTAGACACATCCTGGTAACCCTCTCCAAAATATTGTGTCGCCTCTACAAGTTGCAACTTAGCAGCACTGGCGTTGGCTTGATATTGCGGATAATCAGTGATAATTAATCGCTGAATCATTTCAGCAAGCTCACGAATAGAAAAATCTGCAGCTGGATTGCCAATATTGAAAATGCGATTGTGAGCGCAATTATCTTTATTCTCAATAATACGCATCAATGCGGCAATGCCATCATCGATATAAGTAAATGCACGCATTTGCGCGCCGCCATTAACAAGTTGTATATCTTCCCCACGTAAGATATTACCAATAAATTGCGTTAACACACGCGAACTGCCTGGTTTTGGATTCAGCGGATTATCTAAATATGGACCATACCAATTAAAAGGACGGAACAAGGTATATGGCAACCCATGATGCTTCCCATAAGCATAAATTAATCGATCTAATAATTGTTTTGAAGTGGAATAAATCCAACGCTCTTTATGAATCGGTCCTGTCACCAACACACTTTCCTCTTCATCAAAAACCATATCAGGACACATACCATATACTTCAGATGTTGAAGGAAAAATAATACGTTTATGATGTTTCACAGCTAAACGAATGATTCTAAGATTCGCCTCAAAATCCAATTCAAAAACGCGCAGTGGATCTTGTACATACAATGCAGGTGTTGCAATGGCAACCAAAGGTAATATCACATCGCACGCTGCTATTTTTTCATCTACCCAGTCTGTTTCGCGCGTGATATCTCCCAGCTGAAAATGAAAACGGGGATGTTGCAAATAAGCGCCCAGTCGATCGGAGGCGATATCTATTGCATCGATCTGCCAATCTGTTTCTGTCATCACACTTTTAGTTAAATGATTACCAATAAAGCCATTCGCACCGAGCAATAAAAGACGCATTGATCACTCCTGATAAACTATACAAACAAATTATACATGACATCCAAAACACGATCATGTTCTGCATCAGTCATGGCGGGAAACAAAGGCAAGCTCACAATGCGGTCACATGCATTTTCAGCAACAGGAAAATCACCTTCTTTAAAATGAAACGTATCGCGATAGTAAGGGAAGAGATGCACGGCACGATAATGCAAACCGATACCAATATTTTTGCTTTTCATCGCGACAATAAATTGATCACGATCCATGCCAGCTTCTGCAACGTTAAGCAATGGCGTATAAATATGCCAAGCATGTTTATGCTCATAATTCGGCGAAACCGGTAACGACCACTCCGGCCAGTCTGACAAAGCATCCTGATAGCGCATTGCAAGCGCAGCACGACGATCAATAAAAGCATCTAACTCATTCAATTGGTGAATGCCGATAGCAGCTTGAATATCAGTCATATTAGATTTAAAGCCAGGCATCACAATTTCATAATCTTGCGTGCCAGTCTTGCCATATCGATTAAATGACTGTCTATCCATGCCATGGAAACACAAGCGCTGCACAGCTTCAGCAATCACAGAATCACGCGTTGCAAGGCATCCGCCCTCACCTGTTGTTAAATTTTTCGTTGGATGAAAACTAAAAACTTGCGTATCGCCAAAACTACCAATGCGTTTATTTTTATATTCCGCGCCCATTGCATGTGCTGCATCTTCAAGAATGCGCAGGTGGTGTCTTTCAGCGATTCCATATAGTACATCGCAATCCACAGGTAATCCTGCGAAATGAACCGGCATGATGACTCGCGTATTCGGTGTAATAGCAGCTTCTAATTGATTGAGATCCATATTTAATGTATGCGGATCGATATCAACCAAAACAGGCGTGCCGCCCGCCAAAACAATGGTATTTAAAGTAGCAGCAAAGGTTAAAGGTGTGGTAATCACTTCATCACCTGGTTTTAACTGCATTGCCAATAAACTTAAATGCAACCCTGTCGTAGCAGACATCAGCGTGAGCACATACGGAGCATCTAAATAACGTTGCAATGCTTCTGTAAATTGCGCAACACGCGGACCCGTTGCAAGCCAGCCACTACGAAGACAAGCAACTACTTCTTGAATGGCATTCTCACTGATGGAAGGTCGTGAAAAAGGTAAAAATGCTTCAGACATTTGAGAGGGTCCCATAATTAATTGAAGAGGAATTATACAAAATTTTGTCCCAACATGCTATCATACGCGCTTTCAATCATTCTAAGATTTGAGGACGACACCCATGAGTATTTTAGTTGGCAGAAAAGCACCCGATTTTACAGCAGCTGCAGTGCTCGCTAATGGCGAGATAGATGGCAATTTTAATCTATATAAAGCGGCAGAAAAATATGAATCCGTGATTTTATTTTTTTACCCATTAGATTTCACGTTCGTTTGCCCTTCAGAACTCATTGCGCTTGACAACCGTATGCAGGAATTTGAGCAACGTCAATCCTTGCTTCTTGGCATCTCTATTGACTCTGCCTTTACTCATAACGCCTGGCGAAATACAGCCATTGAAAATGGCGGTATCGGAAAAGTGCGCTATCCGCTCATTGCAGACATCAATCATCGTATTTGCCAAGCCTATGGCGTTGAACACCCCACACAACACGTGGCATTACGCGGCACTTTCGTTATTGATAAACAACAGATCGTGCGATCTCAAATCATTAATGATCTACCGCTTGGACGTAATGTTGACGAAATTTTACGCACACTCGATGCGCTAATATTTCATGAAAAACATGGTGAAGTTTGCCCTGCAGGATGGACTAAAGGTAAAACCGCTATTAAACCCACTACTGAAGGCATTGCACAATATCTCGCCACAGAATCTGGGCGGTTATAAACATACATATATAGTAAGTAATCGCATAGCAAGTTATGCAACAACCACACAACTACAATAATGGCTGTCATCCCCGCCCCGTTTAGAAGCATAACGAGGTAAACTCCGGCGGGAATGACAACGCGTAAGATTAGTGACAAATCATCACACAACATTTCCCTCCGCTAACGCAATAACAATGCAGAATAACTCTTTCAATACACAATGGTCTTTGTTATAACTTTCCTGCTCGTCAAAAATTCATTGTAAATAATATGCCGCATTATTGTTATATTTTATGCACTTTTTTTATTTATGTATAAAAAATAAAATCATGCAAATCAATATGTACAACTTCGCCATGTTTGACCGAAGATTTTACTTGCAATAGCAAGTATGAACGAGTAGCGTTATAAATTGTCCGGATTATATTTATCAAGGAGATACTATTACTATGAAATTAAAACTCGTTGTTGCATCAATGAGCGTACTTGGTCTTGTAAGCTGCCCAGTATTTGCAGCTACAACCACCACGTACAAGCACCATCATCACAAGCACCATCATCAAGTTGCACACCAAGATTACAAAGACATGGGTGCATTACCATACAAAGACCAACCTGCTTGCATGATCAGCCAAAACAGCATGATTATGACAGACATGTCTCAAAACGACGGTCGTTCCTTACCAAACCCATGCAATCCGGGTTGGTTTAATCGTATCGCCATGAGCGGTGGTGTCAACGTAGATATCGGTAAGTTTGGTAACAGAAATCAAAACTTCATGGGTGAAAACTATCAACGCGTCTCACTCAACGATGCTTACTTGAACCTCTCTGCTGATGTCAACGAATGGGCAAAAGCGTTTGCAAGTTTGAGCTACAGCAACCCAACAATTAGCACCGCTCAAGCCACTAGCACGGGCAATGCAGTCAATTCTGAATACAGTGCTGCTTATACCAACAACATCGGCTCCGACGACCACAGCGATGTGCAGTTAGAGCAAGCCTATGCAACCTTAGGCAATATGGATGAATCACCTTTCTTCGTCCAAGTTGGTAAATACTACCAAGACTTCGGTCGCTATGAGATTCATCCGATCACCCGTAGCTTAACGCAATCCATGTCTGAAACCTTGGCAACTGCCTTAGGTGTTGGATTCTTAACCAATGGCTTTAGCGGTCAGGTTTATGCGTTTGACAACCCGATCAATAAAGTTGGTCAAAATTCCACAACTACAAATTATGGCGCTGCACTTGGCTACAACAAAATCAGCGATTCATTGGGTTGGGATATTGGCGCAGGTTACTTAAACAACTTAACCGGTGCTAACGACGTTGCGTTTATCGTCAACCAACGAAACGAAACAGCAACAGCTAGCAATGCGGGATACAACACTCGCACAGGCGGCGGCGCTGTCTATGCAGACGTCAATAGCGGACCTTTCAGCATTGGTGCTCGTTACACTCAAGCATTACAACGCTTTAACGCGACTGACTTGCCACAAAATACTGGTTCCACAACAGGTGCAAAACCTTGGGCTGTAGGCATTCAAGCCGGTTACGGTTTCGATGCATTCAGCAGAAATAACAACCTTTATGTTGGCTACCAAGAATCACATCAATCCGCTAAACTCAACCTACCACAATACAGATGGTTGGCTGGCTACGGCGTCGATGTCCTTGGCAAAAACACAAACGTTGGTATCGAATGGGATCACGACTCAGCCTACAGCACCGGCAACGGCGGCACAGGCAACACGTACAATCTCGTTTCCTTACGTTCCACAGTCAAGTTTGGTTAATTCCAACTCAGCAAAAAAGCCTGCTTCTGCAGGCTTT
>MGYE01000028.1:4468-7076 GCA_001801625.1 Gammaproteobacteria bacterium RIFCSPHIGHO2_12_FULL_42_10 | reverse complement strand
CACTGCGAAACAGCTAAAAAAATATGCGCCCCCTCTCCTCCCGCTTTCGGGAGGAGAGGGCCGGGGAGAGGAGGGCTCAATTAGCTAACTCGGATATTTCATCATATAGCGTAACGAGGGCGTGAAAATGGCTTGTCTGCAAGGCGAAAGAAGAAGAATGACTGGGAGCATATTGTATATATGCGACCAGTCATTTTTCTTCTTGCAACGCAGCAGACAAGCCATTTTCACGTCCGCAGTAGCTATATGGTGAAATATCCGGGCTAAACATATTCTCCCCCGATTATCCGTTGGACGGCAGCCGTACGAGTCAAGAGAGTGAGCTATTTAACTTCTATTTACAATATGGCAAAACAACTCAGCCGTTCGTTCGGCATCATAAATTGCAGAATGTGCTTCGGCGACATTGAAAGGAATGCGGGCTCGACGTGCTGCGCGCGCAAGCACCGTTTCCCCCAATGCAATTGCAGATAGCGATGCCGTATCAAATACGGTGAAAGCATGAAATGGGATTGATTTAATTTTGGCACGACGCGCAGCTGCCAGCACAAAACTTAAATCAAACCATGCATTATGTCCCACTAATACAGCACGATAACAACCCGTTTGCCTTAACTGCTCACGTATTGCCGAAAAAATGAGATGCAGCGCTTGCTTTTCTGGAAGCGCAAAACGTAGCGCATAGAATGGATCGATCCCATGAATCTCTAGTGCATCCTGATCCAACACAGCACCCGGAAAAGGCTCCACATGGCAAGCAAGTGTTTTGGCAGGATACCACTTTCCCTCAGCGCTCATGCCAAGCTGTACAATAGCAATTTCAAGCAAAGCATTGATATCGCAGTGCAACCCGGCCGTTTCCACATCAACGACAATGGGTAAGAGTCCGCGAAAACGGCGATCGATTGGTAAAATTTTATTGTGACTTTTCATTCATAATACCACTGAAATGAGATATAGTAAGACCTATCAGAACGTTGGGCCCTACATCAAAAACTACGCGGGATAACGTCGTCATAACTTAATGAGATCGCAATATGCCAACCATTACCCCACTCAAATCAGCAGATCGTCTGCGAGAGATTATCACAAATGCATATAGGATGGACGAGACAGAATGCGTCAACGGCCTACTTTCTCACGCAACGCTCGATGAAGCAACTTTTTCTAGCATTCAGAATACTGCAGAAAAATTAGTCACTGGCATACGTAATAACAAAAAGAGCGAAAACTACATTGATTCCTTGCTGCACCAATATGACCTCTCTACCGATGAAGGTATTTCACTCATGTGTCTCGCTGAAGCACTGCTTCGCATCCCTGATACCGCGACCATGGATAAACTTATCAGCGATAAATTATCGACTGCAAATTGGAAAAATCATCTTGATAAACACAACTCCTTTTTTGTGAATGCAGCCACCTGGTCACTCCTGCTAACCGGCAAGATCTACAGCCCACTCTTAAACGAACCTGAAACCTGGATCAATACTTTAAAGCGCGCAACGAGTCGTTTAGGCGGTCAAATGATACGCCCATTTATTGTCCAGATGATGAAAACGATGGGAAATCATTTTGTACTAGGACAAACAATTGAAGCTGCTTTAAAACGAGCTGCCACATTAGAACAAAAAGGTTTTCGTTTTTCATACGACATGCTGGGCGAAGCTGCGCGCACAAAAGAAGATGCGGAACGATATTATGCTTCCTACTTAAGTGCCATCGATGCTATTGGACAAGCTGCAACGGAAAAAGATCCTGTTTTAAATCCCGGCATCTCCGTCAAACTATCCGCACTGCATCCACGTTATGAATTTGCTAAACGCGAGCGGGTCCTTGCAGAGCTTCCTCCTTTGCTGCTTGCACTAGCACAAAGAGCAAAACACTATCAAATCGGCATGACGATCGATGCAGAAGAAGCAGATCGTCTAGATCTATCGCTCGATATCATTGAGATCGTGTTTAGCGATACATCGCTTTCCGGATGGAATGGCATGGGTCTTGCATTGCAGGCTTACCAGAAACGCGCTTTTTTTGTCATTGATTGGCTGGCGGCCTTAGCAAAAAACCATCAAAAACAAATGATGGTACGCTTGGTAAAAGGCGCCTATTGGGATTCTGAAATTAAAATCTCTCAAGTGCAGGGATTTGAAGATTATCCTGTTTTCACACGCAAACATGCTACTGATGTTTCTTATCTAGCTTGTGCAAAGAAACTTTTTGAATATTCAGAACATCTGTATCTACAATTTGGCACACACAATGCCTACACTGTCTCTGCAATCTTGGCACTTGCCAAAGATCAACCTAACTTTGAATTTCAAGGTCTCTATGGCATGGGACGCGCACTCTACGATGAAATTGTCGGCTCACCCGAATATAATAAACCCTGTCGCATTTATGCGCCTGTTGGCATACATCAAGATCTATTAGCCTATCTTGTACGACGATTGCTTGAAAATGGTACGAATACTGCCTTTGTCAATCGTTTATCCGATAAAGATATTCCCGTGCAAGACATTATAACAAATCCAGTCACTTATATTGCCGCGCAATCAAGCAAGCCACATCCTAAAATTCCCAAACCAAAAGACATCTATCAAGCTTG
>MGYE01000028.1:0-4422 GCA_001801625.1 Gammaproteobacteria bacterium RIFCSPHIGHO2_12_FULL_42_10 | reverse complement strand
TCGTTGGCAGCAACGCTTGAAAAAATGGCACAAGAGAAAATAACAGCACATTCGATTGTCAATGGTGTTGTCTTAAAAAATCATACTGCCCGACCTCGCTATTCGCCAAGCAACCCAGACACCCTCATTGGATATGCGAGTGTTACAGATGAAGCGAGTATTGCAAAAGCATTAGATGTTGCAGAGTCTGCTAAATTAACCTGGGGCTGTACGTCACCCGAACAACGGGCTGCTATTTTAGAAAAAGCCGCAACACTGTTTGAAGAGGCCATGTCAGATTTAATCACGCTACTTAGCATAGAAGGCGGTCGATGTATTGCAGATGCCATCTCTGAAGTGCGAGAAACGATCGATTTTTGCAGATACTACGCACATCGAGCACGACTTGATTTGATCGTGCAAACTTTACCCGGCCCAACGGGTGAATTAAACCAATTATCGATGCATCCACGCGGACCCATTGCCTGTATTAGCCCCTGGAATTTCCCGCTTGCTATTTTTACCGGACAAACCGTTGCTGCACTTCTTGCCGGTAATCCCGTCATCGCAAAACCAGCAGAACAAACGCCGCTGGTCGCATTTAAAGCTGTACAAATACTACATCTTGCAGGCATTCCTGGCGATGCATTGCAATTATTGCTAGGCAGAGGCAGTGTGATTGGCGCACAACTAACAAGCGACCCAAGACTTGCTGGCGTTATGTTTACAGGCTCAACGGAAACTGCAAAACGTATTGAATTAACGCTTGCGCAACGTAATGGCCCCATTGGTTTACTCATTGCAGAGACAGGTGGCCAAAACGTCATGATTGCAGACTCATCCGTGTTGCCCGAACAAGTGGTGATGGATGTCATGCAATCTGCATTTAATAGCGCAGGACAACGTTGCTCAGCACTACGCGTACTCTTTGTGCAAGAAGAAATTGCGCCAAGAATATTAGAAGGACTACGTGGCGCCATGGCAGAGTTGAAACTAGGCGATCCATTACAACTAAGCACCGATATCGGCCCCGTGATTGATAAAGCAGCGCACGCCATGCTTGAAGAGCACTTTACTAAAATGAATCGTGAAGCAACATTTATTGCAAGAGCGCCATTTGCTCAGACTGAATCTGGATATTATTTCGCGCCAGCTGTTTTTGAAATTCCACGTCTTTCCATGCTCACAGGTGAAGTATTTGGCCCTATTCTGCATGTCATTCGTTACGCCTCTAACGAGCTGGATCAAGTCATTGATTCCATTATTCAGTCGGGCTATGGATTAACGCTCGGCATTGCAAGTCGCGTCACAGCAACCATACACTACATCTGCAAACGCGCGCCCGTTGGTAATATTTATGTTAATCGCAATATGATAGGCGCAGTCGTTGGGGTTCAGCCTTTCGGCGGTGAACGACTATCTGGCACGGGACCTAAAGCAGGTGGTCCACACTATTTACCCAGATTATGTGTTGAACGCGTTATCTCAACGAATACAACTGCGGTAGGCGGCAATGCACGACTGGTCTCGTTACAGGAAGAATAGCATATGGAACATACCCCGATTATTGTTTATTTGATGTTTCTCATTTTTACAGGGACTGCCATCCTTGCAACGGTTGCATTGCTCACACATCAATCTTTACTCATCGCATATATTGTCTTAGGCGCCATCATGGGTCCATGGGGATTAAAACTCATCAATGACTCAACGATCATTCAGCAAACAGGTGATATCGGTATTATCTTTTTATTATTTTTATTGGGACTTGATCTACAACCGCAAAATTTATTTCATTCATTGCGCAAAATGAGCATCATCGCACTCTGTAGCTCGCTCCTATTTTTTGCAACGGGTCTCACTGTTTGCTGGTTTTTAGGTTATAGCGCTAATGAATGTTCCCTGCTTGGGATCATTGCGATGTTCTCTAGTACCATTATTGGCATTAAACTGCTGCCCACCACGATTTTACATCATCAACACACAGGCGGGCTCGTTGTCAGTATCCTTTTAATACAAGACATCATCGCAATTGCTGTGTTATTTGGCTTAAATCTAATAACAAATCACACCAGCATGCTGCATCTTATCGCCATGATCGGTGCATTTCCCGTGTTAATGGCCATCGCCTATCTTTCTCAAAAATATATTCTGTCTTGGTTGATTGCTCGTTTTGACCAAGTACATGAATACATCTTTATTCTTTCAATAGGATGGTGCCTCTGTTTAACAGAACTCAGCTATGCGATGGGTCTTTCGCAAAATATTGGTGCATTTATTGCAGGCATCTCGCTTGCCTCTCATCCAATCGCAAATTATATTACTGAAAGTTTAAAGCCGCTGCGTGATTTCTTCTTAATTGTTTTCTTTTTCTCAATTGGTGCAACGTTTAGCTTCCAGTACTTCCATCATATTATCATTGCAGCTTCAATCTTTGCTGGTGTTATGTTGATCTCAAAACCAATTATCTTTCATTGGTTGTTGCGATATGTAGGTGAAATTAAACCAGTCTGCTGGGAGATTGGTGTGCGTCTTGGACAAATGAGTGAATTCTCATTACTCGTCATTTATTTGGCATTCGATACACATCTTCTACAACCCGAAACAGCCTACATGGCAGAAGCGGCTATCATCCTCACATTTGTTGTCTCGTGCTATTGGACTGTTTTAAAGTACCCCACACCGCTTGCAACACGAAAACGACTTAGAAGAGATTAGGATGGATCATCATCACGATCATCACAGCCATGAACCGACTTCATTTAATGCTTCCTTTGCCATCGCAATTTTCTTAATGCTTAGCTACACTCTCATAGAAATATACTTTGGATTCAGCGCACATTCTGTCAGTTTATTAGCTGATGCGGTGCATAATTTTGGCGATGGTCTAGGTTTAATACTGGCATGGTTCGCAAATTGGCTACTCAGTCTTTCTCCAAGAAAGCGTTACAGTTATGGATTTAAGCGAATGAGCATTATCTCTGCGCTCATCAATGCCTTCATACTCGTGATCACTTCGACAGTCATCGCTTTTGAAGCCATTCTCAGATTATTTCACCTCACCCCCATCAACGAAACAACGGTCATCTCTATTGCAATCCTTGGGATTCTCGTCAATGGTGGGAGCTCGCTGCTTTTCAAAAAGGGTGCAGAATCTGATCTCAATATTCAAAGTGCATTTTTGCATTTACTGGCTGATGCTTGTATTTTGTTGGGTGTCGTTATTTCAGCTATCATTATTCATTATACAACTTGGCTTTGGCTAGACCCTATTGTCGGCCTAATCATTGTCGGCATTATTTTGTGGGGTACGTGGGGCCTCTTGCAAAATTCATTGCGTTTAATCATGGATGCCGTTCCGCACTACATTGACTATGCTGACGTTAAAACTTATCTCTCACAATTATCCGGTGTCACAACCGTTCATGATCTTCATATCTGGGGACTCAGCACACGCGAGGTTGCGCTGACTGCACATCTTGTCATGCCAAAACATCCTTTAACAGATGACGATCATCAGATGATTAATAAAACACTAAAGGATAAATTTAAAATTCAACATGCAACTATCCAAGTAGAAACGGGCAACACAAATGATCCTTGCGTACGAAAAGAAATATGCACAACATTTTGGAAGCACTAAAAGTGCGTCCGTTTCTGCTTGCGCTTTCAGTGCTCAATCATGCTTGCAAGATACCCAGAGCGGAGCGCCAAGAACGCGCTTGCCCTGGGCTAAAATCTTGCAGGCTTGCAGCCTGTTTACTCTTAAATTGCCAGCAATTCCCGCTAACTAGCGGGAATTGCTTTTAAATTGCCACGCTCTGCGAAAAGCGCAGGGATGATGGACTTTTCTAATAAGGAAACCTCTTTATAACACAAAAAATACGCAGGCAGAGTGTCAAAATTCGCATCTTGAAGTATAATGAATATAGGCATGAACCTATAAAAATAATTAAGTGCCACGCATTTAACGAGGTAATCATCATGCGGTTAACTGATATCCAGACTTTATTAGATCAATCAGAGCGCGCAAGGAATGTTGTTCGGGCTCTTTCAAGCTTAAAGAACGCTCACATCCTCACTCAAGAAAATCGTCAAGCGATTGTTGCTCGGGCAGAGCATGCAGTGGGTGTTGCTCGGGCTCTTTTGAGCTTAAATGACGATCACATCCTCACGCCAGAAAATCGTCAAGCGATTGTTGCTCAGGCAGAGTATGCAGAGGGTGTTGCTCGGGCTCTTTTGAGCTTAAATAACGCTCGCATCCTCACTTCAGAAAATCGTCAAGCGATTGTTGCTCGGGCAGAGCATGCAGGGGGTGTTGCTCTGGCTCTTTCGTACTTAAATGACGTTCGCATCCTCATTCAAGAGAATTTTCAAGCGATTATTGATCAGGCAGAGCATGCAGAGGGTGTTGCTCAGGCTCTTTTGAGCTTAAATGACGCT
>MGYE01000027.1:13019-23177 GCA_001801625.1 Gammaproteobacteria bacterium RIFCSPHIGHO2_12_FULL_42_10 | reverse complement strand
TCATTGCCACATGCTGGAGCATATCCTGATTTATTTGATTTGCGATTCTCAAATCGGCGAGGATATACATCTTCTCGTCCGCGAAAAAAAGAGCGGAAGATTGCAATTTTCTCTGAAATTGAGGATTGATGAGTAATCATGGAGGGCTCGTATTGCATCTTATTTTGTGGTTTATTCATTCCAAACTCGTGTCTTGGCTATAAGTAAGCCACCCATAGATCACGTACCGGCCCTGAATGACGCAGCAATTCGGCTGTAGGACCGTGAGCTACCACTTTTCCATGGCTCAACATAATAACGGAATCAAATTGCGGCAAAAGATGCAACCGATGCAGTGACACAATCATCGCAGCATCCGGAAAAGCGCCAATGATACCAGAAAGAATTTCTTTTTCTGTTAGCAAATCAACGCTAGAAGTAGGCTCATCCATTAAAATGAGCGAACTAAAACGAGCAGCAAATAATCCACGTGCCAATGCTAATCGTTGTTTTTGACCGACTGAAAAATTGAGTCCTTTTTCACGAATATCCGTTTCAAATCCCAATGGCAAAGTGGTTAAAACGGGCAAGAACCCAGCAAGCTTGGTTGCATTTTGCATATCATCCAATGTTGTCGGTAAATCCATTGTAATGTTAAAGGCAATTGTATTCTCAAAGATCTCTGGATCCTGTGGAATCAACGTGGTAATAGCCTGTAGTGGCTCCAAAGAATCAAAGGACACTCCATCAATGGTTAATTGCACATGAGATGCTGTATAAAGCCCAGAGAGAAGATTTAACAATGTGCTCTTACCACCGCCACTCGCACCTATCAACGCAATTTTCTCACCGCGCTTTACCGAAAAATCAACTCGATTGATAACATGACCATGCTCAGACTTTCTCGCATGATAAAAAGATAATTCTTTCACCTGAAAAGCGTGCCACTGCCTAGCCGTTCCTGCACCTTGAGGCAAATGCGCCAATTTTTTAATATCATTTAAAATGGGCTGCATTCCCTTGATATCCGTATCCATGCGCACAAGCTCACTATAGTGCATACTCAAATCATGAAATACAGTACCAAGATCCCACTGATAACGGAAAATCATCACAACCAGACCAATCATGATACCGCCTGTCACATGCAGAGTATGGATGATGTAACCAATCAAAAGGACTGCCTGTACAATAGACAATGACATCATCATCACAAACCATTTTGTTTCGTTCAAAAAATTTTCTTTGTGAAAAAACGGCCACACTACCATCATGCGTTGGGATAAATTGGTGTGAGTCAACTCACCCAGGCGAAGCGTTAAGATAGTTGTCATATTGCTGATATAATCAAATAAAACCGCACCAACATGATTATCGATTTCATTTTCAGCAGCGTAAAGTGGGATCAATTTTCTATCGAACAAAATAACTATGTAAGTTACCACTGAAGAAGCAAGTACGCTCAGGATACCTACTGGAATAGAAAGCCACAGCAAAAATCCGATAGAAACTGAAAATTTGACTATTGTTTCGATATAAATAAATTGATTTTCCGCGAACTGGCGCAGTGCTGTAGCTGCACGATTAAGGCGCGTAATAATATTCCCGGAATGATGATCCTGATGCCAGTTAAGTGGTAAATGCGATAATTTCTCATACAAATGGAGTCGATAAATTTGCTGAATTTTAAGCGCTACAGTCCGTTCAACGATACGCGCAGGCCCATGAAACAACCAAAACACCAGTATTGCAACCACACCAATAACCAACCAAAATATAACTTCCGAAAGACGCTCAGGCTTAAAATTTTGCAGCAAATCAATGGTGCGTCCAAAGGCATATGGGCTTAAACCCAAAGCAGCTTGAGCTATTACGTATGCAAAATAATAGCCAACAATAGCATTTCTCCATGGCACCCCATATCGCCAAATAGTACTAATTAAATCAAAATAAGGGTTTTTCATTTTTTAACACCTGCTTTCCGAAAAATGATTGCTTTTTAATCAGACGCGGATTAACCTGGATATTTCATCAAAAAAGTGGTGGAAGCCAAAATAATCCTATAAGGTTCATCCTCTTACCGAAAAATCAGGACGGCTTTCACCGTGACAAAGTGTACCAAGGAAAGAATGGCATTTCCATTTGACTAGCGATGAAAAGAAAACGCTAAAAAAGATTATCAAAACCATCGTACAAATATATGGAGGACAACATCCCGTGAAAAAGATACCATCACGCGCAACCTGCAACAACGTTTTAGATTCTTTAAGTTACGCGAATTTAAAAGTGAAGGTTTGGATGCAATTAATTTTTTGCAAACGTCCTGAATAGAATCGAAAACGGTATCGTCATCACGGATATCATGTGGTATATCACATGTGATTTGACTCTCTAGAAAAAATGGCAACAGGCTACAACTAATATCAACAATTAAATCAATGTGTTAAGTCAGCCCACTGGCGTTGTTGCGTAAATCACTGCACTAATCGTGCCCGCGCCCGTGTGCTACTCTATGCACACATCTAGAAGCGTCCATCCTTCATAAATTGATTGATATCGCTTCAAACCATCATACATTGTGATAGGTCCTGGAGGGCTTTCTGATTTATACCCTTTCCAGCCACCCAGTCGTGCAATAATCCAAGCAGCCCACGATAACATACCTTCAGGATAGGGGTTTTTTTGTTTCTCCGTCTTTCCCTCTAAGGTTTTTTGTAATTTTGATAATAGCTTTTTTTCATTTTCATTAAATACTACTGAGGCCAGTTGATCCTTACCATGCCTTGCCAACGTTAGCTGCATAATTTGCAAGGCGGCACAGCATGCAACCGTTACTAACTTCATTAATGCTTCAACGGTTTCTACCTGACTCGATTCGACTTTTAATCCCTGCTTTTGTAGTGTTCTAAAAAATTGTTCGATATGCCAACGCTGGCAATACCAACTGACTATTTGCAGCGCTTGCTCTGTTGTTTTTATTTCATGAGTGGTTAATAAACACCAGTGAATAGGCTCCTCTTCGCCACTAGTTTCATTTAATTCTCGAACATCAACTACATGCAATCTCAGTGAGGAGAGAGCTTTTCTATCGATGCCTTCAACGGGTTTCTTTATTTCTACTTGGCCAAAACGCAATGTCACTTTCGCTTTGCGGGCTATTCTTTTTCCGGGCTTTGGTGATACATCTACTTCGTATGAATAATGCGCTTCTAGCTGATCAACATACGCTGTTAATTTCATGCCGTTTGTTAAACGCCTATCTTGATTAGATCGAACAAGCATATGCGTCTTGGAATCTGGAATTCTTGCCCATTTTTCATATATATCACTTTCTCGATCTGCAACAAATGTCACTTCCTCACATTCGGATAACAGTTCCTTTGCTGTGTCTGCCATTTCAACCCATCGGAACGTTTCTTTTTCTTCAAGGCATCGGTTTCGATATACTCTACTTTTCCTTTTTTCTTTTTCACGTGGATCTCTAACCCAGCTTTTTAAACCAGCAAGACCTAAACAAGTATTGGCTTGCGCATCAACAATTAACATTGCGTGTAATAAAAAACCTTTGCAAGTGGTGCCATTCCCTAATGGACCCAAGCCCTTTATTCGATTTTCTTTAGAAACGTAATTAAGTTGCGTTGTATCTTGAATTGCTAAAACATGGCGATTGCTTACCAATGAGCGGGATCGCTCGCAAATATAATGCCCTAATTCCTCTTTTGTTACCTTCTCATTTGCTAACCATCTTCCCAATTTCACTTCCCCAGCTCTAGTTTTGCCTAATTTTCTCAAGCAAACTGTTTCTTGTTCAATCATTGATCGGCAAAGATACGCACCGTTTTTTTTAATCGCTCATCTTTAAAATAACCTATCTCATAATCCATTATTTCTATTCCATAATTTTAAATACAGGAATTCTATCTAATAAAAAGATGTGTGCATAGAGTAGCACACGGGCGCGGGCACGATTAGTGCAGTGATTTACGCAACAACGCCTAAATGTCAAGATAAGATAATGAATAAGTTATCAACTCATTCAAAGTCATAAGCTAACATTGCGTTATCTTTTTATTGATAATTTCCCTGCAAAGATAAACAGTGCATATTCCTCACCATCGATTGTTTTTATATTTTTATTCCTAGTTTCCTCACTTTTTCAGGTGTAGCCTGATTCAGATAATTACGATCATGCATACCAAAAAATTTATATCTATTGTATGTTTCTTTATTAACAAGAAAGACGCTATTTTTTTTCGCCACATCTTGCGCTAACAATATTTTTTTGTGCTGAACATCTTTTTGTCTCTTGGCAATGCTAGCATCATTCTTAATAAACTGATTTCGCCAATGTTGCCGCTTATTTTTGATTGCTTGCATTTCATCAAATGTTAATGTTAACTTTTTGATAGGTTCTTTATGTTTTTTATAAAACCACCAGGGTAAATTGAAAATCAGTGAGATAGGTGTCAACACAATGGCAAGAGCTACTACGATTTTTGTACGTGTTTGACGTGCAGCTAATTGCTGGTGATATTGACTAGCTGGTGTATCTAATCCCTTTTCATGAAATTCCTGTATAAAGCTAGATATCGCATCAACATCTTGGTTCGTTTTACAACGCATTACTGAATTAAAATCTTCCTGTTTCAACGAAGAACAGGCTTTGAAGAAATCATTAAACGTCTTAGCACGGCTAGATGTTGATAAACTTGGGCCATCTATAGATTCTGTATCTCCATTAGCAGACATCCTCAGCATGCGTTGCGCTAACTTATACCGTAGAGGCGCATGAACCACATTCTCAACTAAAGCCTGAATATTATTTTTCGTAAGAAGATGTAATTTTTGCATTTGTATAAAACATTGTGCAACAAAATCTATATCCATTGGATCTAGATTTGCTGTCGCTATACGGCAGAGACCATCAAATGTATCTTGACTCAACAAAGAAGGATTTTCTGAGAATAGTTTATTGATAGCATTTTTAAATACTGCGGGCTTTTGAGAGTGAAATTGACCATTGTAGACACCCGTGAAAAAGATACCATCACGCGCAACCTGCAACAACGTTTTTAGATTCTTTAAGTTACGCGAATTTAAAAGTGAAGGTTTGGATGCAATTAATTTTTTGCAAACGTCCTGAATAGAATCGAAAACGGTATCGTCATCACGGATATCATGTGGTATATCACATGTGATTTGACTCTCTAGCAAAAATTGTATAAATATTTCACGTGATGTCATTATTTTAGTCTACAATAGTTTTTTTGTGTCTATATTTAGCAAATGCGTATCGTGCGATTTTACCAAAAGGAAGTAAATATTACTATCTGGTTTCAACAAACAAAGGAACCCCGAGGCGTTTTTAATCATTTTGTGGAATCAGCGGAAACTAGAATTTTACTATATCGATCAATAACATGGGCCGTGTTGGGATCGAACCAACGACCCGCTGATTAAGAGTCAGCTGCTCTACCAACTGAGCTAACGGCCCTGATTTTATAACTTGGGCGAACGATGGGGATCGAACCCACGACAACCGGAATCACAATCCGGGGCTCTACCAACTGAGCTACGTCCGCCATATCGATTGATTGCAACGATAATTTACCAAACACGCGCCCGAGAGGATTCGAACCTCTGACCCTCGGCTTAGAAGGCCGATGCTCTATCCGACTGAGCTACGGGCGCTTTTACTTATTTTCGGGGTAGAGGGATTCGAACCCCCGACCCTCTGCTCCCAAAGCAGATGCGCTACCAGACTGCGCTATACCCCGTGTTTTCTTCTATTATAATAAAATTACAGCATCATACGTTTTCAGCCAATTCTGTGCAAGGGTGATTTGCTTATGTTACATTACGCGGATGACAGCCAACATCATCGACGGTAAATCTGTTGCTAGCACGCTAAAGGCGCGATTGAAACATACCTTGCAGGCGGAATGTAATAAAGACAAACAAACGCCAGGCTTGGCTGTGATCATTGTTGGCGAAGATCCTGCTTCTGTGATCTATGTTCGTAATAAACGCTTGGGTTGTGAGGAGATTGGCATACACTCACACCATTACGCATTACCCGTTGAGACGACCGAACAATATTTAATCGATCTTATCCGTCAACTGAATGCAGATCCTACCATTCATGGCATTTTAATCCAAACGCCATTACCTCAACATGTTAATGCACAAACACTGGTTGAGTGCATTGATCCGCATAAAGACGTCGATGGGTTTCATCCCTACAACTTGGGTCGTCTTGCCCAGAGAAAGCCGTTGTTGAGGCCATGTACGCCTTTCGGTGTGATGATGTTGCTTGACCATATTCAACAAGTATACAAAAATAAACACGCTGTGATTGTAGGCGCATCAAATAGCGTTGGCCGTCCGATGGCATTTGAATTGCTCATCGCAGGGGCAACGGTGACCCTGTGTCATCGGTTTACAAGTGACCTTTCTTATTTTATTCGCCAAGCAGATATTTTGGTTGCAGCGGTGGGGCGGGCTGGTTTAATTACAGGTAAAGACATCAAAGAAGGTGCAACGGTGATTGATGTTGGTATTTCACGTCTGCCTAATGGTAAATTGACAGGAGATGTTGAATTTAGTGTTGCCTCCGAACGAGCAGCATGGATTACACCTGTGCCTGGCGGTGTCGGACCGATGACAGTTGCTGTTTTGCTATACAACACATTGCTTGCTGCGGGTTTTACCATTTCAGCGGAGCCACTATGAACGAAACCTCTCTTGTCTTGCCGATTAAAACGACTTTATCCGTTGCCTATACAAAAACAGTTGGCTCAAAAAAAATATTCCTGGCTGCTGCTGCCATGATTCTATTGCTTGGATTTGCGATGGGTCTCATCTCAGGCATCACCTATTCGTTTTCTCATCTCGCTTCTTCGTTGATTAATGTGCTAGGGCGTCTAATTGTCACTATTTTGCAGGCCGGATTACTTTATTTAGGCATTTTGCGTGCACGCGATGCCTCCATTCATTATTCGCAAGTTTTTCGATCATTTGAACGACGCATTGCATTAGGTATTATAGGTGTTTACCTGATTCAGTTTTTGATTTTTACAGCCATTTTGGTAATTTTTGTTTTTTTGCCCGTACTCTGGTACAGCAATCTGGCTGATAGCGCTGTGCAAGCTCATCATGTGTTGATTCATATCGCATGGACCATTTGGGTTGTGATAGGCAGTATGATTCTTTTATTTTTAATCATGCGTATGCTGTTTGCGCGAGGATTGGTTATTGATCGTGCGATGGGCCCGTGGCGCGCAACATGTGTTTCATTTCATGCGACACGAGGCAATGTGTTGCGGTTGTTATTACTTGTGTGCTGTCAAATGGGCGCGTTGATGATGGGCGCGATTCTTTTATTGGTGGGTTTAATTTGGGCGATTCCGTTTGCGGTCATGATTTACGGAGTTGCTTATAATACACTACTTTCTAATACTGATTTAAAGATACGAACAGCGTCGTCAATTTGATCTTTCGTGATAACAAGTGGTGGTGCAAAGCGAATCGTGGTGCTATGCGTTTCCTTCGAAAGTACGCCTTGTTCTAGCAGTTTCAAACAAAGGCTACGTGCAGAGTAGTGTGCATTGACTTCCACTCCAATGAGTAAGCCCTTGCCACGTACTTCGCGAATGATAGATGACGTAATGGTTTTGAGTTGTTCTTGAAAATACTTTCCTAATGTCTTCGCTTGTTCAATTAACTTTTCTTCAATGAGTATTTTGAGCGCGACGGCTCCGATATGCGCTGCCAGCGGATTGCCGCCAAATGTGCTGCCATGACCGCCAGGTGTAAAAACATCCATCACTTCGCGATTGCTAAGAAAAGCAGAAACAGGCAACATGCCACCGCCTAGTGCTTTACCCAGCACGACTGCATCTGGTTTGATGCCGTCGTGCTGACAAGCAAGTAGTGCGCCCGTTCTACCTAATCCTGTTTGTATTTCATCGCAAATCATGAGTACGCGGTTTGCACGACAAATATCTAAACAGGCTTTTAAGTATCCTGCAGGTGGCACAATGATGCCGCCTTCACCTTGAATGGGTTCCACCAGAAAAGCCGCTGTATTGGGTGTAATCGCTTCTTTTAAGGCATGGATGTCGCCATAGGGAATGGTCTTTAAACCAGGCGGAAAAGGCCCGAAGCCTTCACGGTATTGCGATTCTGTTGATAATCCGATGACAGCGAGCGTGCGGCCGTGAAAATTGCCAGCACAAGCAATGATTTCTGCCTGATCGCAAGGCACGTCTTTAACAGTGTATGCCCATTTGCGCGCGGCTTTGATAGCTGTTTCTACAGCTTCTGCGCCCGTATTCATGGGTAGTATTTTTTCAAAACCCGTGAGCGTTGCAAGCGATTGTAAAAAATGGCCTAACTGATCAGTATAATAAGCTCTAGAGACGATCGTGAGCTGATTCGCTTGCTCACACAGTGCTTTAACGAGCTTGGGGTGGCAATGTCCATGACTGACTGCAGAATAGGCGCTCATCATGTCTAGATAACGTTTACCGGTATCATCCCACAGATAAACGCCTTGTCCGCGTGAAAGGACAACAGGTAATGGCGCATAGTGGTGCGCGCCATACTGATCTTCAAGTGCAATGCTTAGATTGTTGGAAGGCATAGTCAATAGTTATAGCAATAAAAAAGCGCTCTGGGAAGCGATGCGGTCCGCGCAACCAGCTTGTGTAGACTTTTGGAGATCTCAGGATGGCTTTAGGCTTTCTTTAAAGCAGCTAATAAAACAGCACTTGCTTAAAGACATGCACACCGCAACCCTATCGAATCTCTCATCTGATTACTAAAAGGTGCGGGACCGAAATCCTATACAGAGCACCTACACTTCTAGTATAGTACATTTTTTAACAATGCACGTAATTAATGCACATTAATTAATGAACTAATTATGCACTGTCATCCAGAGGCTAAGTTTTTTGCGATGACAGCCTCAGGATGACAACTGGAAATGATGAATTGGATAATAGCTTAAGGGAATGATCAACTCACATGAAATCCACTAAAACTAATTTTGCTTCCGGCACGGTCCGTAGCTTAAGCCATGATGGACGGGGTATTGCATCGTCAGATGATAATAGAGTGATTTTTATTGCGGGCGCATTGCCTGACGAACAAGTGAATTATCGGATTGTTAAAAAACATCGCAAGTATTTGGAAGCAGAAGTCACCGCTATCTTGCAAGCAGCGCCTGAACGTGTCATGCCACCTTGTCCGCATTTTAGTGATTGCGGCGGTTGTAGTCTTCAGCATATGACGATGGATGCACAGATTGCATTTAAACAACAGTTGTTGCTGGACCAATTAAAATCGTTAGGACAGGTCACGCCCAACGAAATTTTACCATCACTTGTTGCAGAGACATTGGGTTATCGACGAAAAGCACGCTTAGGTGTGAAGTGGGTAGATAAAAAAGATAAATTATTGATCGGTTTTCGAGAAAAATCTAGCCATCATCTTGCTGAACTTGACACCTGTCTTGTATTGCATCCGCGTGTAGGTGGTGCATTTGATGCACTAAAAACCTTGATCAGTGCGCTTTCAGTGTGTCGTCACATCCCTCAGATTGAGGTGGCAGTAGGTGATGTAGAAGTTGCGCTTATTTTTCGTTGTTTAATGCCGCTTAAAGAGACTGATCAGGCATTATTAATTGCATTTGGCGCAACACACAAAATCGATATTTATATTGCGCAAAATCCGCCACAACCATTGATTCAATTGCACCAAGGCGGTAGAGAAGAGCGGCTGACCTATACGTTGCCTAATGAGAACTTAGTGTTTCTATTTCACCCACTTGATTTTACGCAAATTCATTTGGAAATGAATCGTTTAATGGTTGCGCAAGCGATGTCCTTGCTTGCTGTTTCACCAAACGATGACGTGCTTGATCTTTATTGTGGGATTGGTAATTTTACGTTGCCGCTTGCAAAGCGCGCAGCTAAGGTAGTGGGCGTTGAAGGTTCAAAAGAAATGGTGTTACGTGCATATGAAAATGCACAGCACAATCATATTGATAATGTGCAATATTTTGCTGCTAATTTAGAGCTGCCTAATCCAGAATCACCCTGGGCGAAAAATCGATATCATAAGCTGTTGTTGGATCCACCACGTGTTGGCGCAAAAGATGTTTTGCCATTAGTAGAT
>MGYE01000027.1:5921-12917 GCA_001801625.1 Gammaproteobacteria bacterium RIFCSPHIGHO2_12_FULL_42_10 | reverse complement strand
GATTTAGCGAAGAAACTAGCTGGCAATCAGCTAGATCTCGCAAAAGAAATGCTTTTTATTTTGACACGTGATCTGCCGCAAGAGGTAAATCACATTATGCAATTAGCTGATGACAGGCAATATACCGCTCTTTATCAAGCGATTCATAAATTACATGGTGCCGTTGCTTATTGTGGTGCGCCACGCTTAAAAAAGATGTTATTTTTGCTAGAAGTTAATTTCAAAAAGAATGAATTCGAGCGTCTGCCTGTACTGCTGCATCAACTCGATACGGAAGTGAATAGCTTATTGGATGCTTATCGAAATTAAGGGAATATTTTTTCGAACATCGTGATGCTTGCCTGGCTCATTTGTGGAAGCGGTTATCGCTATCCTTGCGCACTTCATTGGAGTTATTTGTTTTTGCTTCGGATGATGTTGATCTTGCAGAGGTAGAGACTCTTGGTCTGGAAAAAAGAGCGCCGCTAGACGCGCATGTGAGCGTATGCATCTGCGATCTGATTGTTCGTTGACCTAGCGTTGCTTTCGTTTTTTCATGCCTAACCCACTCTTCCAATGGCACTTGATTCTCTTTACTCTCTTGTGCCCAGCGCGCAAGATCGTGCTTTGAAATGACAAGCGTTGCGCTACCTGGCTGCGATACATCTGGACTACTGATGCGCCAGGTTGCACTTGCTTTATCTTTTTGCATCCACACTAAATCGTTTACGATAGGCGTATAATGCGCCGGTTTACCTGCACTTTCTCTATTCTTTGCATACCATGTTCTTGCTCGTACTGAGCCATCTCGTCCGTCTTTGAAATATTGTGGTTGATATCTTTTTGATTCGCAGGGTAAGTTGCGATCATTTATTTTGATCTCGCATTCTGTTGTGTGCGCAGCATCAAATTTTTGACTCCATGCTCGTTGATTACCTAGACGCTCAACTTTACTTTGAAATTGTTTGTCTTGGTAAGGTTCTGCGATGACTTCGCATAATCTGAATGAGGTTGCATCATTTTGATTAAGCTTCGTGAGTCGTTGAGACATTTTGTCAAAAGGGTTCTGCTTCCAAAATCTAAAAAGTGGGTTTGCGAATGTTTCGGGAATAATAAGATTTAAGCGTGGATTCTGTAAGGCAGCTTCCTGTACATAGGATTTTGTATGTAATTTCGTGTTGTTATGTAAATCTTGAATGCCTGGAAAACCCTTTTTGAGTGCAACCTGCAATACAAGCTGCCTCATTTGAGAAACATTTCGAACAATACCGCCATCGACTGATACAAAAATGTCATCATCAATAGCAAGTGGCGATTTGTTTTCTGGCATGTGCTTTGCAAGATCTTTCAAAATTGCATCAGTGGCAGAGCTTTTTCCTGAAGCAGATGGTCCGCCAACCCAAATGATATTTCTGTTCCCAAATTTTTTTCCAACATGTTGTATGGATTCTAAAAAAACAGCATCTCTAAAATTTTGATCATTTGCTTCTTCCTCAATGGCAAGTTTATATAGATTTAAACCTTCCTTACCGAGTAACGTCTCCATTGAGGTTGTGCATTCTTCAGGTGAGGCTATTCTTCTGTCAACGGTTGCGCCGGGCTTCTGCTGGAAATCATGATCGTGATTATGTAGAACATGCATGATCAAGTAATCTGAAAATCTTTGTCGTGCGGTGTCGTTACTTGTATTGCGCGCCCCTTTGTGTAACGCAGTGACGCCTGCCTTGCCTAGTATGGCTTTCACTCTTTCTCTAGATTGTAGGGTCGTTTCAACTCGTCCTGATTCATCGACAATATCGTAGCTGCCAATTTTAGGTGATATCTTGGCGACCAATACAGACTCTACAGACTCTGCCCGATCTTCGTGTGTCGATATCAATGGTTGCCGATCATCTATTGCCTGATCTTTTGCCATGACTCCCACCTCGTTTTTATGATTATGTCTCGTCTTATCTCAAGTATAGTTGAGATAAGACGAGTGAGTGGTGTCAGGGCAGGAGTATTTGAGTGATATTGTAATTTGAAGGTAAAAAAAAGCCGCATAACCTATTGTTTATGCGGCTTTTTTGATGCTTAAAACGAGTCGCTATTTACTCAACAACAGAGACTTCTTCAGCTTGGAGGCCTTTCTGTCCTTGTGTGACGACAAACTCAACTACCATGCCTTCTTCTAAGGTTTTGTAGCCTTCGCCAAGAATTGCACGGTAATGAACAAATACATCACCACCTTGATCACGTTGAATAAAACCATAACCTTTGCTGTTATTAAACCACTTCACAGTACCGCGTTCACGTGTTGCCATAATATTTACCTTTACTTAATTAAAATGAAATACCACATCTTGAGACCCTGACTACTGAGTGTTCTCTAAGGCGGGAGACTCTGATGAGCCAGTACATTCTAGCAGATTCAGTGGACAATACAATCGTCTTTGGCCAATGGATACGTCCTTTTTTCTGAACGTTTTATTCGCATAAAGCTAAAAAAACCCACTATACTTCTGTGATGTCCTTATTTGGAAACAGCAGGAACCGAGTACCCCGATGAATAACGATCAATTTAAGCCAGCTTGGTGGTTAAGGAACGCGCATCTTCAAACAGTATGGCCTGTATTTTGTCGAAGACGGATTTCACATTTGCAGTTACAGAGGGAACGTCTTGAGCTGCCTGATGGCGATTTCATTGACTTAGATTGGATTGATCGCCAAAAAGAAGCGCCACTTGTGTTAATTTTGCATGGTTTAGAAGGATCAATTCATTCGCACTACGCTAAAGGCATGCTGCAGACCATTGCTAAAAACGGGTGGCGCGGGGTATTTATGCACTTTCGTGGATGTAGTGAGGAGCCGAATAGACTGCCCGCCTGTTACCACTCTGGCAAAACAGATGATATTAACTATGTGATCAACACGCTACTCAAACGCGAGCCAGAGACACAGCTAGGCGCCATTGGTTTCTCTCTAGGTGGTAATGTATTACTAAAATGGTTGGGAGAAACGGGTAAACACAATCCATTAAAAGCGGCCATTGCAATCTCTGTCCCTTTCGAGTTACATAAAACAGCAGCGCGCATTCAAGTCGGATTTTCAAAATATTACCAACGACATTTATTAAAATGTATCTGTAATAGATTGTCTAAAAAATTTGAAAAAATGTCATCTCCCATTGACCGATCACTGTTGAAAACAATCAAAACAATGTATGAGTTAGATGATAAAATCACCGCACCATTGCACGGATTTTCCGGTATTGATGAATACTACCAAACGGCCAGTAGTCGCCAATATCTTCACAACATTCAAGTTAAAACATTAATTTTGCATGCAAAAGATGATCCGCTGGTCTCAGAAAATGCGATCCCCCATGCAAACGAACTCTCTCACCACACAAAACTTGAGGTGAGCAATGCAGGTGGACATGTTGGGTTTGTTGCTGGCCATTATCCATGGCGCGCAGAATACTGGTTAGAGCAACGGGCAGCTACATTTCTGAAAGAATTTCTGTAACCACGCCCATGATATTATAGTGTATTGCTTGCTGTAAACAACGCGGGCTCTTATTTTGCTGCGACTGAACAAGCAATGCTTTCCAGCGTTTTGAAAAAGCAAGGCCATTTGCAAAATTAAACAATGGTTTTAATAAAAACGATAGTGGCGTACCTACTTGAAATTGCTCAGAGACATACTGCACATACTGATCAAGAACCGCCTGACGAGACAGAATCGCTTGATGCGGATAAAAAAACTGGTGCATCGCAGTCAGGGCATATGGATTTTGACAAGCTAATCGACCTACCATCACGCCATCTACATGCATCATATGCGCTTTTACATCTTCTAATGTCTGAATATTGCCATTGATAACAATAGGATGATTGTCACACAATAACTTTGCTCGATAAACATAATCATATTTGAGAGGAGGTATGGTACGATTTTGCTTTGGATTGAGTCCATGTAACCATGCTTTGCGTGCATGAACAACAAATTTATCGCACCCCGCTTCACGCAATTGTTCAATAAATTCTAAAAAAAATTCACAACTATCTTGCGAATCAACGCCAATACGTGTTTTAGCCGTAACAGGTATACTGACAGCATCTTTCATCGCTTTAATGCAATCTGTAACGAGTGATACATTCGTCATTAAACAAGCGCCAAAATGTCCAGCTTGTACGCGATCACTTGGACAACCTAAATTTAAATTAATTTCAGCATAGCCTCGTGCTTCTGCAAGTTTCGCGCAACGCGCCAAGCTTTCAGGATCTGCCCCTCCCACTTGCAAGGCAATAGGTTGTTCCACAGAATGATAAAATAAAGACTTATCAGGGCGATAAGCAATCGCGTTCGTTGTTTGCATTTCCGTATACAGCAACGCAGAAGGTACAATTAGACGCATGAAATAACGAAAATGAGTATTCGACCAATCAATCATAGGTGCAATCGATAACGGTGAAATCAAATTTGAGATCAAAACTCAATCCCTAAACCATGATCATTGAGAATGATGGGGATGCTTACTCTCCATCATTATTTGACTGTGCGCCGGCATCATTTGGCGAGCCTGCATAAAACTTTGAAAATAGCCTTGCTGCCAATATTTAAACCCACAAGCGAGTGTACAGATTACAGAGGCGATTGAAAAAATAATAACGAGCATCGCAATCACTTTTGCAAAACCCGCACCCGCACCATACAAATGTTTTGACCACATCAACAAAGCGGTACTTGCCGTTAACGCAATTAATCCAAGTGCAAATGCTGCATGAAACATAAACATAATAAAGCTCCCTTTAATGATGTGCATATAAAATGAACTGCATGCTTTGAATGCCTATCGTCCAGCTTTCATTGTAGCATGACGTCAAACAGGTAAAAATCAAAAATGATTCCACTGAAAATAAAATAGTAAACAATCGTCATCCAAGGGTTATTACTAATTCTTAGTAATCATATTAAGGGATATATGGGAATTGCTGCTCATCTTCTGGGGCTGATCAGAGCATGCAATCTACGTTTCATTATTCAAAGCATCGTCAAGTAAAACAGCTTGCTCGCGAAGATGCTGTAATTGCTCTTGCCAATAGCGGGGCGTATTAAACCAGGGAAAACTTAACGGAAAAGCTGGGTCATGCCAACGACGTGCAAGCCACGCAGCATAATGCAACATACGCAATGCGCGAAATGATTCAATCAAACGTAGCTGAATAGGATCAAAATCATAAAATTCGCGATAGCCACTTAAAATACTATCTAGCTGTGCTTTCACTTGCGCATGATCGCCTGACAACAACATCCAGATATCCTGTATAGCAGGGCCCATCAAACAATCATCTAGATCAACAATCTGTAAACCGCCAGCATTCCACAAAACATTACCAGCATGGCAATCACCGTGTAGTCGAATAGACGCAAGCGGCTCCACCTGTTGAAATATCTGCTCTACACTCTGTAAGATTGCTTCAACCGTATGGCAAAAATTATGCATGAGCTCGGCAGGAATAAAATGTTGGTCGACAAGAAATCGGTAAGGATCATAGCCATAGCTTTGAATATCCAGTCGAATACGATGCTTAAAAGATTTGCAAGCACCCACTGCATGTAATCGGCCTAAAAAACGACCCATCCACTCCAGCTGCTCTAGATTATCGAGTTCAAGTACACGGCCGCCTTTTCTCGGAAATAATGCAAAACGAAATGCTTGAAAATGATGCAAAGTGTCGCCATGTTCTGTAGGAAGTGGCGCGATGACAGGAATTTCATGTTCTAGTAACTCTAATGCAAATTGATGTTCCTCTAAAATAGAAGCGTCTGCCCAACGACCTGGGCGATAAAATTTTGCAATCAGCGGTGCTGCATCTTCTATCCCAATTTGATAAACACGATTTTCATAGCTGTTTAACGCAAGCAAGCTACCTGTGCAATGAAATCCAACACTTTCAACAGCATCTAGGATTAAATCGGGCGTTAAGGTCGCGTAGGGCGTATTTTTATTATCGTCGGTTTGCATATTGTAGTGCTTTCTCTATTATCCAGAACACGTTCTAACATACTCGTATTGTAGTAAGCGCCTTACAGACAAGCCATTTTCACGCCCTCGTTACGCTATATGATGAAATATCCGGGTTAAATGGATGTGGCAATAATTCTCCTAATAAAAATGTTCGTTGTAAGCCATGATCATCCATAATGTGGACTTGGGTTGTTTCAGCCCCAAATTCACCAATCACCTGCCTACAATTACCACAAGGCGTACATAACTGATCATTACCACCCACGATCACGATCTCTGCGATCGTTTTTTCGCCGGCAGTCACCATTGCGCCAATAGCAGAAACTTCCGCACATTGCGTGGATGGATAGGCTGTATTTTCTACGTTGCAACCACAAAAAAACAGGTTGTTGTTAGTACGCAAACAACAGCCAACAAAATATTTTGAATAAGGTGCGTGAGCATTTTTTTTTGCTAATATCGCTTGTTGATACATGTATTTTAACATCATCACTCTCTTCATGGATTGTGTTGAGGGCCAAAAAAATATCGCTAACTCACGTCAGCTTATTTCAGGTCTGTACGGCGAATAAGCGGATTAGCTAAAATACCAAACTCGCCGCACAAATTAAACAATCCTTTTTCAAGAGAGAAAATGGTGATAATCAATGTTTTCTCTACGAGAAAAGGTTGGAAACATTTCTAGGATGTATATTTATTGTTCATATGTTATTAGGCAAAAGCGTTCACCTATGATACAATGCACACCATATATATGATAACAGCACAATTAACCCCTTTAACCACGATGAGACCCTTCAGTGAACTTCAATTCTTTTAATTTAAATACTACCATTTTATCTAATGTACTTGCTCTCGGTTATACCACGCCAACGCCTATTCAGAGCCAAAGTATACCGCCTATTCTTTTAGGCAACGATATCATGGGGTTAGCGAATACAGGCACAGGCAAAACCGCTGCATTTTTGTTACCCATTCTGCAACGTTTAATGGAAGGTCCACGT
>MGYE01000027.1:0-5899 GCA_001801625.1 Gammaproteobacteria bacterium RIFCSPHIGHO2_12_FULL_42_10 | reverse complement strand
TTGCGTCAAGGCGCTGAAATTATTGTCGCCTGTCCTGGCCGACTATTGGATCATGTGAGACAGCGCACGGTTGATCTCACGAAAATTGAAGTGCTGGTTTTAGACGAAGCAGATCAGATGTTTGATATGGGCTTCTTACCCAATATACGTAAAATTTTACAATGCTTACCTAAGAAACGACAAACGCTCCTTTTCTCAGCAACCATGCCTGAGGAAGTGCACGAATTGGCAAATCATATCCTAAATAAACCAGTCAAAATTAAAATAGGCAACACCGCACCTGTTGCATCAGTCAAACAGGTTTTCTTTCCGGTTTCCCCACGTCGCAAAGCAGAATTACTGATTCACATCTTACATCAAACCGATAAAGAATCTGTCCTCGTTTTTACACGCACCAAGCACACCGCAAAAGACGTTTCATTGAAACTTGAAAGCGCTGGTTTCAGAAGCGCCTCCTTGCAGGGCAATTTAACTCAAAGTAGACGACAAAGTGTCATGGCAGACTTTCGTAGTGGTAGATGCCAAGTACTGGTTGCAACGGACATCGCATCACGCGGCATTGATGTTGCGAGCATCTCTCATGTTATCAATTACGATATTCCAAGCACCGTCGAAGCCTATATCCATCGCATTGGCAGAACAGGGCGCGCAGAAAAAGAAGGGGAAGCATTTACACTGATTTGCCAAGAAGATCAGTCACAAGTACGTTCTATTGAACGCGTCACTAAAATGAAAACAGAGCAGCGTAAATTTACAGATTTTGATTACGGTGCCGCTGCCCCCGCACGCACGCTCTTTAGCGCGGCCACAAAAAAACCATCGCAACGCAAAGAGCGTAGCTATATAAGCAAAGGGCGAGCACAAACATCCGACCAAGAGAATGAAAAGAGGCCCAGAAAATTCAATCGTGATGACGAAAGAAGACCCAGATCATCCAGCCAAAATGGTGAGTCGAGAGCGAGAACATTCAGTCGAGATGATGAAAGCAGAAGTCGACCCAGATCATCGCATCGAGAGGATGAAGGCAGAACACGAACGTTTAGTCGTCGCGATGAAGGCGGAGACAAACCAAGAACAAGAGCCTTCAGCCGAGACACGGAAGCCAGAACATCCAATCGGAATGGCGGCGAATCCAGAGGTAAAGCAAGAACTTTTGGTCGTGACGATGAAAGAAGGTCACGAACAACCACCCATCGGGATGACGAAGCGAGAACCAGAACATTCAGTCGGGATGGTGCGGGTAGTAAAGCAAGAACATTCAGTCGAGATGGAGAAGGCAATACCAGAACCGTTGGTCGTGATGGTGAAAGCAGAGCCAGAACATTCAATCGTGATAGTGAAGGCAAAGCTAGAACATTTAAATTTAAACGTGACGGCGAAGGAAAATCTAGAGCATTTAGTCGTGACGGTGAGACAAGATCTAGAACATCGAGTCGAGACAACGACACTAGAACGCGCACATTCAGTCGCGACAGTAAAGATGGAACCAGAACCAGTAAAACAATGGGTCGAGGCGTCAAAACTAGAAAACCATCAGGTCGTGCATTTGGGTAAATAAATGCATAGCTGCTTGTGATTTGATCCTGTAGTGGATGCAATACGCAATCAGTAGGAAAATTAATAAACCATGTTTCAGAGAAAACCTGTTTTAACTTCTCATACTGAATCAGTCTAAAATGCTGAACCAACAAAATATACGCGTCCTTTTTTTACATCGTAAAGCTGACGAAAATGGCATTGGTGGCATGATCGAATATCTCCATTACCTACCGTTATTCTTAAAAAAACAGCAGGTTGATGTCTTGCTGTATCGGGAAGGGGATGGCAATCAATTGCAGGGCCCTACTACTTTTAAAAATGGCATGTCAACTTATGCGGGGCCCTTCTTAAAACCACGGTTTTTCTCTTTCGGAAGAAAGCTCACGCCTTTACTACAATTATGCAAAAATGAAAATATTGACTTAATACATGCGCAGGGTACATATCGTAGCGGTTATCTTGCAATGCGTTTATATCAACAAACAGGATTACCTTTTTTAGTCACCAGCCACTCCGATATTGTTCCAAGCTCAGGTCGCATGCATCGAAAAAAAGTTCAGCGTGATTGTCAAAAAATTTTAAAAGCGGCAGCAGGCGTCACACATCTCTCGCCGCCTATGGCAACACTTTCTCATCAGATACAGCCTACACAAGAAAAAAGTATTTTAATTGGTAATGGCATTGATCTAGAAAATTGGCAAGCTTATCAAGATCTGCCTGCGCAAAATTATTTATTAAGCTTAGGCCGACTCGAATGGGAGAAAGGATTTCATATTTTAATTGATGCTTATGCCACATTATGCCAGCGGGGCTGCAAAACCGCCTTAGTGCTAGCCGGCACAGGTTCTGCAGAAGATGCGCTACAGGCACTCGCTAAAGAAAAAGGGCTGGCTGTGCGAACGAATGTAACAGATTGTTCTCGGTTACCTGAACAATGTGTGGCTTTTACTGGCTATGTACGCGGTCACCTAAAAAAACAGTTAATTGCGCAAAGCAAAATAGTCTTATTTCCCACGCAGCCTGCACTTTGGGAAGAGCCATTCGGCATGGTACTCATTGAAGCCATGGCAGCAGGCAAGCCCATTATCGCAAGCAACTCTGAAACGACTCGCTATATAAAAACACAGGGACTGCATGTCCTTTTAACAGAACCCGCCCATCCTTTAGGATGGGCAGATATCATTCAACAGTTATTAAATGATCCCACACAACAGGCGAGCCTTCGAAAAGCCAATCTTGAAAATGCTAGTCGCTTTGATTGGCATGTGATTGCAAAGCAATATCGGATGGCGTATTTACAAGCTTTACAGCGTCACTGAAGATACAAGTGTCATCCTGTGCAGCCTCCGGGGTGCCCCGGGGGGTGGTTTCCCTCCCCGAACGCAAGAACGAAAAGCCTAACCCCCAATAAGAAGGAGAATGGAATGCAGCTATGTGTTTCTGGCAATATCAATTACCCTACTTACCCGAACGTTTCCTTTCGTTTTCCTTCAACAACTTCTTACGCACACGAATGGATTTAGGCGTGACTTCAACGAGCTCATCGTCTTCAATAAATTCTAATGCTTGCTCTAAAGTTAATAAAATGGGCGGGATTAAAATAATATTTTCATCTGAGCCCGCAGCGCGAATATTGGTTAACTGTTTTGCTTTGCAAACGTTAACGACCAAATCATTATCGCGTGTATGTAAGCCAACAATCATCCCTTCATAAACTTCCGTTTGTGGGCTAATCAACATGCGTCCACGTTCTTGCAAATTAAAGAGTGAATAAGCCAGCGCAACACCCTGTTGGTTTGAAATAAGCACGCCATTTAAACGATGTGGAATCTCGCCTTTTGCAGCAAGGCCATAGTGGCTAAATACGTGATGCATGATCCCTGTGCCTGAGGTCAGCGTTAAAAAGTCAGTATGAAAGCCAATCAAGGCACGTGCAGGAATCACATAATCAAAACGCACACGACCCTTATCATCTGACATCATCTGTTTTAATTCACCGCGACGACCGCCAAGTTTTTCTATAATGGCGCCTTGAAATTCAGATGGCACATCGATCGCCAGCGTTTCATAGGGTTCATGCATTTCATTATCAACAATCTTCGTAATGACTTCGGGTCTTGAAACAGCGAGTTCATAACCTTCTCTGCGCATGTTTTCAATTAAAATTGAAAGATGCAATTCACCTCGCCCAGAAACCTTGAATTTATCAGCATCGCCGGTATCTTCAACACGCAGTGCGACATTATGTAGTAACTCCTGTTGTAAACGATCGCGAATACGTCGACTGGTAACAAACTTACCGTCTTTACCTGCGAAAGGGGATGTGTTCACTTGAAAGGTCATGACAACCGTTGGCTCATCAATCGTTAATGCGGGCAATGCCTCAACTTGGGCAGGGTCGCACAAGGTGTCTGAAATTTTTAACTCATCAATACCGCTAATAGCAACGATATCCCCCGCTGATGCACTAGGTACCTCCGTTCGTTCAAGACCGAGATAAGTCATGACTTGCAAGATTCTGCCTTCACGTCTTCTCCCATGAAGATCAAGAACTGAAACGGGCATATTGGTTTTAACGGAACCACGCATGATACGCCCCACGCCAATCATGCCAACATAACTAGAGTAATCAAGTGTACTAATCTGCATTTGAAACGGGCCATCAGGATCGACATCTGGAACGGGTACATGTTTGATGATCGTTTCAAACAAGGGGTTCATATCGCTACTGGGAGTATCTAAATCAAGTGTTGCATACCCCAGTAATGCAGACGCATACACCACTGGGAAATCTAGTTGTTCATCAGTTGCGTTTAAACTGACAAATAAATCAAATACTTGGTCAACCACCCAGTCAGGGCGTGCACCCGGACGATCGATTTTATTGACCACCACAATGGGCTTTAATCCACGCGCAAACGCTTTTTGCGTCACAAACCGTGTTTGCGGCATCGGGCCATCTACAGCATCGACTAATAACAACACAGAGTCCACCATAGACAGAATACGCTCAACTTCACCACCAAAATCAGCATGTCCTGGGGTATCGACGATATTGATACGATAGTTATGCCACCTAAGAGAGGTATTTTTAGCTAAAATCGTGATACCGCGCTCGCGCTCTAAGTCGTTGCTGTCCATGATGCGTTCAGTGTGGGTTTCTTTTGTAGAAAGACTAGCAGTCTGCCTTAAAAGCTTATCAACTAACGTTGTTTTACCGTGATCAACATGCGCAATAATCGCAATATCCCGCAATTCTTCTACATTAAGACTTGTCATTGTTTTACTCGATGGTTTGATTGTTTATGGTGAACTTTGTTACCGCTTTTATTGTCTGGCGTAACATACCGTATTTATACCATATAATCCATGGAATTACATATTAACTCACCCCACAGCGCTGTGGGGTGAGTTAATTAGTAATATATGCCTATTTCCTATTTCCGCCTATTTCCGCCCAGCCCAATCGATCTACATCGTCTATAATTGAGCTAAGGGGTCGCTATCATTGGTGATGCAATCAAGCTTTATGAGAGGCAGCTTATATGGACACTCGGGTACAAGGGGAGCGAAATGTAAATGTTGTCATTCTGGGGGATAGCCAGTCGAGTGAAGAAAATGCGCTCGTCAATCGGTTTACGCAGGATCCTTTTACTAAGAATAAGCACTCCACTGATGACGTACAATCGAAATTAATTAAGATGACCGAAGGAGAAGCAACGCAGCTTGTCACCTGTAAAATATCGAACGTCCCGGAAAAATCTGAAAGATTGCTACTAAGAACATATCTGCTGACTGCAGACGTCATCGTCATCGCTTGTGATCTAACACAATCCATTGCAGACATTAAAAAAAATATTGAGAAATTTCAATTAATGAGCGGGGACTCTCAACCCGCAAAACCCATTCTGCTTGTGGGAACAAAAGCAGACTCACTGTTGTTGTCCGATCAAAAGCAGGAAAAGATAATAGCTTTTACAGAGCTTGCAAAAGAGCTTAAACTTCAAAAGAGTGTCGTAGAAAATAGTACCAGCGTAACAAAGGCTTTTGAAGAAGCAATCCAACTTGGATTGGACGCGCCGACATTAACCTTTAATGGTCCAGAAGCCACAAGGGAGCGTGCTGCCGAAATAATACGGCAGTATGAAGCGAAGATACAGGCAGAGGCAAAGGCAAAGGCAGAGGCAGCGGCAGCGCAACCAACACCAACAACACCAACAACACCAACAACACCAACAACACCAACAACACCAACAACACCAACAACACCACCAACACCAACACCAACACCAACAACAACACCAACACCAACACCAACACCAACACCAACACCAACACCAACACCAACACCAACACCAAC
>MGYE01000026.1 GCA_001801625.1 Gammaproteobacteria bacterium RIFCSPHIGHO2_12_FULL_42_10 | reverse complement strand
AGCTCATCATATAACCGAGACGTAATGCGTCTTCGATCGCTTTCTCGGTGCTCGCATAATGCAGCATGCGGCAGCCACCAATAGCAGGCCCAAGTTTGGTGCTATGAATGGCAACAATTGCCTGCAAACCCGTTTTATGATCTATCTTGATGCTGAGATTTCCAAAACCGAGGTAATTAGCATAGCGCATTAGACCATCCATTGTATTATGTTTTGAACGCGTCATGCTTTTAGCCTCGTTTCATTTTCTTTAAATGCTGGATGGCGCGAATTTGTGCGGCAAGTTCTGCGAGTTCTGCGGTTGCTTTCGCAAAATCAATGGCAGACATTTTTCCGGCCAATACTCTTTCTGCTTCTTCTTTAGCATGCAGCGCAGCTGCTTCATCAATATCTGCTGCGCGAATGGCTGTATCTGCTAAAACAGAGACAATGTAGGGCTGCACTTCAAGTAGCCCGCCTGAAATATAAAATACTTCTTCTGTGTGAGCAGCATTGATTGTGCGCACATAGCCAGGCTTTAATGTGGTTAGCAATTGAGCATGTCCTGGCGTAATCCCTAGTTCGCCCAACTCGCCTGTGACAAAAACAGAGGTGACATCGCCGGAAAAAATTTGCTTTTCGGCGCTCACAATATCGATGTGGAGTAGGGTGGCGGTCATAATGTTTTCGCTTTTTCTACTGCCTCGTCGATGGCGCCAATCATATAAAATGCTTGTTCTGGCAGATGATCGTATTCGCCGTCCAGAATGCCTTTAAATCCACGCACCGTTTCTTTGGTGGAAACGTAGCGTCCTTTGGTGCCTGTAAAGACTTCAGCGACTGAGAAAGGTTGTGACAGGAAGCGCATGATGCGGCGCGCGCGTCCAACGATTTGCTTATCTTCTTCAGACAGTTCATCCATACCGAGAATGGCGATAATATCTTTCAGTTCTTTGTAACGCTGCAAGGTTTTTTGAACGGCGCGTGCAACATCGTAGTGTTCTTGACCAACGATTAAAGGATCAAGTTGTCGGCTAGTAGAATCCAATGGGTCGATTGCAGGGTAGATGCCGAGTTCTGCAATTTGACGAGACAACACAACCGTTGCGTCTAAGTGAGCAAATGTGGTGGCAGGTGATGGATCGGTTAAATCGTCAGCAGGCACATAGACTGCCTGAACAGAGGTAATGGAACCTGTTTTGGTGGACGTGATACGTTCTTGCAATGCACCCATTTCTTCCGCAAGTGTTGGCTGATAGCCGACAGCGGATGGGATACGACCTAACAATGCAGATACTTCGACGCCCGCTAATGTGTAACGAAAGATATTGTCGATAAATAGCAACACATCTTTCCCTTCATCTCTAAAACTTTCTGCAATCGTTAGTCCTGTTAATGCAACACGTAAACGATTACCCGGCGGTTCATTCATCTGTCCATATACTAAAGCGACTTTGTCGATGACTTTTGATTCTGTCATTTCAAGATAGAAATCGTTACCTTCACGCGTACGTTCGCCAACACCTGTGAACACCGAAAGTCCAGCATGTTCTTTGGCGATATTATTGATGAGTTCCATCATGTTGACGGTTTTACCAACACCGGCGCCACCGAAGAGTCCAACTTTACCACCTTTAGCAAAAGGACAGATTAGATCGATAACTTTAATACCGGTTTCTAGTAATTCTTGAGAAGCAGCGAGTTCTGCAAAAGTGGGTGCTTGTCGATGAATAGGCATCATTTGATCTGAGCCAACGTCACCTTGTTCGTCGATTGCTTCACCCAAAACATTGAGGATGCGACCTAATGTTTTATGACCCACTGGAACCATGATCGGGTTGTCGGTATCAAGGACCGCGAGGTGTCTGCGCAAACCGTCTGTCACGCCCATAGCAATGGTGCGGACGATGCCATCTCCAAGCTGTTGCTGTACTTCTAAGATCAAACCATTTTCTTCGACCCGTAGTGCATTATAAATTTTTGGAACATGCTCGTGTGGAAATTCGACGTCGACGACTGCGCCAACGATTTCTACAATGTGACCGCGATGGTTCATGGTTTTATCCTCTTTTTAAATCACTGACGCCCCAGCTACAATTTCCGAGAGTTCTCGTGTGATCGCAGCTTGACGCGCTTTGTTATACATTAATTGGAAATTGGAAATGAGTTCTTCCGCATTATCAGTTGCATTGCGCATAGCAAGCATACGCGATGCTTGTTCACAGGCAATATTTTCGATGGCAGCACGATAAACTTGCGATTCGATATATCGAGTGAGCAAAGTGCCTAATAGTTGCGGTGCATCATCTGGTTCGTAGATATAATCCCAATGATGTTTGAGCGCGACATCTTCCGCTGGAATCAGTGGTAGTATTTGTTGGATATGCGGTTCTTGATGCATGGTATTAATAAATTCGTTAGAGCAAAGATAGAGTGCATCGATTTCTTTGTTGAGATACGCATCCAGCATGACCTTGATGACGCCAATCAAATCAGATGTGTTGGGTTGATCACCGATATTTTTTTGATGCGCTCGAACATTGCCGCCGAATCGCTTAAAAAAGGCCATCGCTTTGCCACCAATGAGGCAAAGGTCAACTTCAATATTATTATCACGTTGTTGTTTGATTGTGAGGATCGTTTTTTTCAGCAAATTATTATTGAGCCCACCGCAAAGACCTCGATCACTGGAAATGATGATATAGCCAACGCGTTTAATTTCCCGTGTTTGCATATAAGGATGACGATATTCAGAATGACCCAATGCAACATGACTAATCACTTGTAATATTTTTTTCGCATAAGGAATAGCGCGTTGCATGCGATCTTGCGTTTTACGCATTTTGCTTGCCGCAACCATTTCCATTGCTTTAGTGATTTTTTGCGTATTCTTAATGCTTTGGATTTTGACTCTTATTTCTTTAGCATTTGCCATGTCGTTTTATTTATCCCAGGCCTGTGTTGTCTTAAATGTTTTTAAGATTTGATTTAATTTTTGAACGATTTCATCGTTGTAATCGCCCGTTTCATTGAGGCGCTTCATGAAATCTTTTTCATTTGCATGCAAATAATGATGCAATTCTTGTTCAAACAGTGCAACTTGTGTGATTTTGATATCATCTAAGTAGCCTTGGTCTGCGGCAAATAGAATGGTGGCCATGTGTCCTACAGACATGGGCACGTATTGCTTTTGTTTCATGATTTCGATAATACGTTGACCGCGTTCTAACTGCTTACGTGTGACTTCATCTAAATCAGATACAAATTGCGAAAATGCGGCTAGTTCGCGATATTGAGCAAGCGCCAATCGTACGCCACCTGCAAATTTTTTGATAATCTTTGTTTGTGCTGCACCACCGACACGCGAGACAGATAACCCTGCGTTAATAGCAGGACGAATACCAGCGTTAAATAAGTCTGTTTCTAAGAAGATTTGACCATCGGTGATTGAGATAACGTTGGTTGGAACGAAAGCGGAAACGTCACCCGCTTGTGTTTCGATCACAGGCAGTGCAGTCAATGAACCCGTTTTATTTTTAACACGCCCCTCTGTTTGCATTTCAATATATCGTTCGTTAACACGCGCAGCACGTTCCAATAAACGTGAATGCAGATAGAAAACGTCGCCAGGATAAGCTTCTCGTCCAGGTGGGCGGCGCAATAAGAGTGAGATTTGTCGGTAAGCCCAGGCATGTTTAGTGAGATCGTCATAAATAATGAGCGCATCTTCACCGCGATCACGAAAATATTCGCCCATCGCACACCCTGCATAGGCTGCAATATATTGCATGGCAGCAGGATCAGAAGCAGAGGCTGCAACGATAATAGTGTGATCAAGTGCTTTTTCTTCTTCAAGTCGACGAACGACAGCAGCGATGGAAGATGCTTTTTGGCCTATGGCGACATAAATACATTTTACGCCCGTTCCTTTTTGATTGATGATGGCATCAATTGCGATGGCCGTTTTACCGGTTTGTCGATCACCGATGATGAGTTCACGTTGACCACGACCAATGGGCACCATGGCATCAATGGCTTTAATACCCGTTTGCATAGGCTGTGTAACAGGTTTGCGAAAGATCACACCTGGCGCGACTTTTTCAATGGGTGAAGTCATTGTGGTTGTTAATGACCCTTTGCCATCGATTGGGCGACCTAATGCATCGATGACGCGACCCAACAATCCTTCGCCAACGGGCACTTCTAAAATACGGCCTGTACATTTGACCGTTTGCCCTTCCGAAAGTTGTGTTGACTCACCCAACACAACCGCACCAACGGTATCGCGTTCAAGATTTAAAGCAAGACCATAAGTATGGTTTGAAAACTCAACCATTTCACCCTGCATGACATCAGAGAGCCCGTAGAGGCGGACGATACCATCTTTAAGATTGATAATCGTACCTTCATTGCGTGCCTCTGGTTTGATATTAAATTCATCAATACGTTGTTTGATGATTTCGCTGATTTCAGTTGGATTGAGTGGTGTCACTTGCATATTGTTTTCACCTTTTATCTAGATCACATTGTTGTATCGTATTATCAATTCTAATTTTGTGTAAATTCCAGCAATCTTGCGAGTTCTCCACGAACCGAGCCATCAATGACACGGTCGCCAATGTAAATCAATGCGCCGCCTAAAATAGCAGGATTAATTTCGTGTTTAAGCTGTACTTGGCGGTTTAATTTGTGTTGTAACGCTTCAACTAATTTTTGATTGAATGTCTCTTTAGTCGGTACGGCTGTCACAATTCTAACCGTGCTTTCTTTTTCAAGTTGCGCTGCGTAGGCTTGAAAAGCTTTTAGAATATCTGGCAGTAAAATAAAACGTTTACGCAGCGCGAGCAAACTTAAAAAATTTTCTCTTTGAGTGTTCAGTGTTGGTTTCAACACGTCGGTAAATAATTGTTTGAGTTTGGCAATAGGCGCTTTTGGATTGTTTAATAAGCTTAGAACAGCAGGTGTTTGTACGATGACGTTAGCTGCTTCTAAAAAAGCTTTCCATTCTTTTAATTGCGATTTTTCTTTTGCACACCAAAAGGCAGCGCGGGCATAAGGTCTTGCAATATGTAATAAATGGGCCATCGTTTTCTCTCACTTTATGGTATTACCATGTGTTATCTCGCGCGCCAACACAGTCTCTATATTTGCTTCACCAATTCATTCAACAAGTCATCGTGTATTTTTTCATTGAGATGCTGTCGAATGATTTTTTCTGCACCTTTAACGGCGAGTGCTGCAAATTGATTTTTTAATGCTGTTTTGGTTTGTATGATTTCGCGATCGATATCACTTTGGGCCATATCGACGATGCGCTGGTAAGCAAGCTTTCCTTCTGCTTTTGCTTCATCAACCAATTTTGCAGCATATTGATTCGCTTGTTTTGCGATATCTGCTGCTTCTCTTTGCGCGTTTTGCATAATGCCGCGCGCTTTGGTTTCTGCCATTTCAAGCTCGAGTCTGCTACGTTCAGCGGCTTCTAGACCATCAGCGATTTTTTTCTCGCGATCGTGCATCGTTTTTAAAACAGGCGGCCAAATATACTTCATGGTAAACCACACCAAGATAGCAAAGGTAATAAATTGACCTATAATCGTTGCATTAATTTCCATTGAGGGTTACCCAGTGACTGTTGTTTTAGCCGCAGCGAAAACAGCTGCCAAGAAAGGATTTGCTGCAAAAAATAGCAACAAGCCCATGACGATAGAAATAGCAGCAAAAGCGTCGACTAAACCTGCCATGATAAACATACGCATCATGAGCATGGGTCCTAATTCAGGTTGACGTGCAACACCTTCTAAGAATTTACCACCCAATAATCCGAACCCAATGGCTGTACCGAGTGCAGCTAAGCTAATAAGCAAACCTGCTGCTAATACGCTAAACCCTTGAACTTGACCTATAATGCTAACGATTTCCATGGATGACCCCTCTCACTGTTAATGTAATTTGTTTTGAACCTTCAACGAAATATCCAGGCTAGTGAACCGGATGAGCGTGAATAATAAACCAACTGGGAGGTGTTTCACAATCATTTTTCAATTGAAATATTAATGCGTATCGTATGCCATGCTGATATAGATAATGGTGAGCATCATGAATAAGAATGCTTGCAGTGTGATGATCAAGATATGGAAGATCGCCCAGATTGCACCAGGAGGCCATTGTCCCCACCAGGGCATAATGGCAACTAGAATAAAGATCAATTCGCCAGCGAACATATTGCCGAATAGTCGCAATGCCAGTGATAAAGGCTTCACGCATTCTTCAATGAGTCTGAACAGAATATTAACTGGAAATAGCCACACGCCAAATGGGAAGGTGAGCATTTCTTTTAGTAAGTGGCGCTTCTTTACTTTGATATTAAAAAAGACAATAAGCGCAAAAACGCTGATAGATAACGCAAAAGTGGTATTGGGGTCAGCCGTTGGAACAGATTTGAAGTGATCCACGCCAAATAACCCAAATATCATGGGTAAAAAATCGACAGGTAATAAGTCCATTGCGTTCATCATGAACACCCATAAAAAAATGGTGAGCGCAAGCGCGGGGAGAAAGGTGCTTTTGTGATGAAAAATTTCATGGACGGCATTGCCAACAAAATCTAGGACAATTTCAGTGATATTTTGTAATCCAGTCGGGACAAGCGTCATGCGGCGTGCGACACAAAAGAGCGTGCCAAAAACGAGCATGCCGAGAAAAATGGAGACAGCCAACGTATCGATGTTAAGTGAGAGAAAACCACCATGATCATCAAATGTGAATGTTCTTAAATTGAGTGTGAGGTGCTCAAGGTGATGCTGAATATATTCACTGGTTGTTTTCATGCTTTAACTTCTCGTGAAATACCAAAAAGAGGCGATCCAAAATGAAACGATGGCGCCAATCAGTCCGACGAGCGTGAATAATAAACTAACTGGGAGGTGTTTCACAATCATTAAAAAGATAATCGCGCTAAAAATTAATTTTAGCGTTTCACTCAACATAAAGGCAGCCATAAATTTGTGCATTTCTTGCGCTCTATAATACCGGAAGACAACCGCGACAAATAATAAATTGAGAAATCCGTAAGTCAATCCGCCTGCTAACACGGAGAGACTATCTATTTTGTTTTTAAAGAGCAAAGTGAGTACAGCTAGAATGAGCACACCTATTAATTGTCCTAAGACGAGCTTATAGGCTTCTGCTTGAATGTGTGATTTTAATTGGTTTTTCATAAATTAATCATGTACCCAATCTTCTATAGTTAGATTAGGTATGCGAGAGAATGCTCTTT
>MGYE01000025.1 GCA_001801625.1 Gammaproteobacteria bacterium RIFCSPHIGHO2_12_FULL_42_10 | reverse complement strand
AAAAATAACCGCCACATTGGTTATTAGATCCTATCCAGCCTAATTGATCGGCAACGGTTTCTTTTGTTGGCGTTGTCGCATGTATTATAATGGGTGCTATGCCGACTAGCATGATGAGCAAGAGAGGCAGTCTTGATTTTTTAGAAAACATGTGGTGATCTCTTACGGTATCTCATAGTCTAATGGAATGATAACCGCTGACTCCCTCTCCTCCAACGCTTTTTGCTGGAGGAGAGGGTTCAGGAAGAGGAGGTATTGCTTATAACCTTCTTCCCTCAACCTCTTCCTCCTATAAAAAGCATAGGAGGAAGGGGAGCGTTCAAATATAGGCGTCAAGTGTAACGAAAGAGAGGGAGTAATGGAATTGCATGATGAGCGAAAACAGTCGTTAGTTGCGTGGCTCGCCACGATACAAACATTGCAATATGAGGCAATTGTCCCCATGTTGGGCGATGCTAGTTTTCGTCGTTATTTTCGTGTTGTGACGTCGCAGGGTTCGTTTGTTGCGATGGACGCACCGCCTGCCAAAGAAGATTGCACGCCTTTTGTTAAGATTGCATGCCTTTTGAGACAACATGGCTTACACGCACCGCATGTGATCGCTTCTCATGTAGAACAGGGTTTTTTATTAATGACAGATTATGGCGATCTGACTTATCTCAAAGCTTTGCAAACAACAAACGTAGATCAATTGTATGGACAAGCATTGCAGGCGTTATCACGCTTGCAGCATTGCCATCAACATGTTGAGACGGCTTTACCTCGCTTTGGCGCAGCGCAGATGTTGCAAGAATGGGCGTTGCATAAAGAATGGTTTGCTGAAAAATGGCTCGGATTATCTTTAATCGATATAGAAAAATCGTTAGACGCCTGTTATTTGAAAATTGTTGAGGATGCTCTGTCGCAACCGCAGGTCTTAATGCATCGCGATTATCATTCTGCAAATTTAATGGTCATCCCGGAAGCAGTCGGTATTTTAGATTTTCAAGATGCTTGTATTGGTCCTGTGACATACGATCCAGTCTCATTGTTGCGTGATTGTTACATAGATTGGCCGGATGCACGCGTGAAAGCGTGGATTTTACAGTATGCGCATTTATTAAAAGAAAGACATGTTTTTGTTTCCCATGATTTTTCTGAGCCGCTTTTTTTGCGTTGGTTTGACTGGATGGGTTTGCAGCGTCATTTGAAAGCGTTGATGATTTTTTCGCGCAAAGCAATACGAGATAATGAGCCGCGTTATTTGCAGTATATTCCACGAGTTTTAGCATACTTAGAGCGCATCAGCAGTCAGTATAGCGATTTTGAAGTATTGCATGCCTATATTCGCCAAAGGGTGATTCCCGCAACAAAACGAGTGATGTCATCATGCGCGCTATCATCTTAGCGGCAGGACGCGGTAAGCGTATGCGAGAGCAGACTCATTGTGTGCCAAAACCGCTTTTGAAGGTGGCGGGTCATTATCTGATAGCCTATGCCATTGGGTTATTGAAACGTGCCGGTATCGTAGAGATTGTGATTAACATTGCTTGTTATGGCGATCAAATTAAAGAAGCATTGGGCGCGGGTGAACGGTATGGCGTTCATATTGTTTATTCAGAAGAAGCAATGCCTTTAGAAACGGGTGGCGGTATTTTAAAAGCATTACCGTTATTAGGTCGCGAGCCTTTTGTTGTGATAAGTGGTGATGTGATCACTGATTTTCCTCTGACGCATTTTTTACAGCACACGCAGCATCTTGCACATTTATTGATGGTAGAAAATCCCTCCTATCATCTAACGGGTGATTTTGGTTTAGAAGAAGGTGTGATTAAGCTTGTTGGTGCAACTCGGTATACTTATGCGAACATTAGTTTGATACATCCTGATTTATTTTTAGGACGGCAAGCTGGTATTTTTCCATTGAGAGAGGTATTAATACCCGCCATTTCTGCAGGCAGTGTGACTGGCGAAATCTACCGCGGATTGTGGCACAATGTGGGAACGCCAGAAGATTTAGCCTATGTAAATATATGCGCCCGAGAGGATTCGAACCTCCGACCCTTGGTTTCGGAAACCAATACTCTATCCAACTGAGCTACAGGCGCTTTTTTTTCCCTTCCAACGTTTTATTTCAATTTTGCTGTTAATCACTCACTCACAAGCCATCTATCCTGGAGTATTCTTATGTCACTTGCAATTGTTTATAGCCGTGCGGCATTAGGGATGCAGGCGCCATTGATCACAGTCGAGGTTCATTTAACAAAAGGGTTGCCTGCATTTAATATCGTGGGTTTGCCAGAAACCGCTGTTAAGGAAAGCAAAGATCGTGTGCGGAGCGCCTTGGTTAATTCGCATTTTGATTTTCCCATTTGTCGCATTACGGTTAACTTAGCGCCAGCTGATTTACCCAAAGAAGGCAGTCGTTTTGATTTGGCTATTGCGCTCGGTATTCTTGCTGCATCAAAACAGCTGCCACAAGATACTTTGCAGGCCTATGAATTTATAGGTGAGCTTGCACTGACGGGTGATTTACGCGCGATACGTGGGGTTTTGCCCGTTGTTTTGCACGCACATCTTGCGCTGCGGCAAGTTGTTGTGCCGATTCATAACGAGATGGAGGCTGCCTTAGTAAAGGAAGCGAGTGTTTTTGCTGCAACGCATTTGCTTGAGGTGTGCGCTCATTTGAAAAGTATAACGCCACTGAAACGTTGTGAGGTGGTACCAACCTTGCTAGCTCACTCAGAAAAGCACGATCTTTCTGATATAAAAGGACAGCCGCATGCCAAACGTGCTTTAGAGATTGCAGCTGCTGGGCGGCATAGTGTGTTATTTGTGGGGCCACCTGGTACGGGTAAAACGATGTTGGCAAGTCGCCTGACCTCTATTTTGCCTGACATGACAGATAAAGAAGCGCTTGAAGCTGCTTCGGTCGTTTCTATTAGCCATACTGGTTTTAACGCGGATTGTTGGAAAAAAATTCCATTTCGTGCGCCGCACCATAGTGCATCTAGTATTGCGCTTGTTGGAGGGGGTAGGCCGCCTAGACCTGGTGAAATCTCTTTGGCTCATCATGGCGTATTATTTTTAGATGAGCTGCCTGAATTTAGCCGGCATGCACTTGAGTGTTTACGCGAGCCTTTGGAGTCGGGAAAAATTACTATTTCGCGTGCGTCGTTTCAAGCCATTTTTCCAGCACATTTTCAGTTGATTGCGGCGATGAATCCTTGTCCTTGTGGTTACGCAAATAGTGCGACGCATACCTGTCATTGTACACCAGAACAAATTAGGCGATATCTTAGTCGGATTTCTGGGCCACTTTTAAATAGAATTGACATGCATATGATAGTCTCTCCTGTTTCCCCTCATTTACTGCAGACACGTGGCAAGTTTTCTGAAGAACCAAGCTTAGCAGTGCGCCTGCGTGTGATGAAAGCGCGTGGCTTACAAATGGCTCGTCAAATGAAATATAATAGCGAATTAACGGTGCCAGAACTCGAAAAGTATTGTCATTTAACAGAAGATGCCAGCAAGTTACTGCATGAAGTGATGCTAAAATTTAATTTTTCTGCGCGTGTCTACCATCGCTTAATTAAAGTGGCGCGTACCATCGCTGATTTGGCAGCAGAAGTTAAGATAGAGGAGCGGATGATTGGGGAGGTGCTGAATTTTAGATATTTAGATCGACTGGGGAGTTAACCCGGGTTAATCCTTAAATTCTCCCATGTTATGCAATGCGGCATAATCACAGCGGATATGTAAATTAGCGGTGGAAGGGTAGGAAGTAATTTGAATTCGGTTATTGGATTGAATCCCCGCATTGGTTAAGCGGCTTGAGATTGGAAAGAGATCGCCATAACCTGTATAACGAATTCTGCGCACTGTAATGCCTGGTTCTTGAAAGTTGTTGATGCCGCTCTCCCAGAGATAGGTGGCCACTTGTCTCGCACGTTCAGTTGAGAGAGCTAATTCTCTTTTTTCTCGCCCAAATCCACCGGTATTGCCAGAAATGAGAATATTGTTATTCGGATTACGCTGCAAAACAGCGACGACACTATCTAAAACGGTACTGGCTTGCGGAAGGAGTTCTGCGCTGTTTGGCTCGAATAATTTGTTAACCGGAATATCGATACCAATATATTGGCCGTTTGAATAAACATCACCACCAGCTTGCTTAATGCCACCCGCATCGAAGCGTTGCGTGGTAACATAGTAGCCAATGGCGCCGCCGACAATGGCACTTGCACCGATCAGTGGTTTGTTGTGACTCATAAGAGCCATTGCGCCGCCGCCAATGCCAGCGCCGATGGCTGTGCCTGCTGCGCTACCTGTTGTATGATTGTTGCGACTGAATGGATTAAAACTGCATCCTTGTAATAATAGAAGAAGCAGAAGGCATGGTCCTATGCTACACTTTGTCATTTTCATGGTACGTCCTTCACGACAAGTTCTAGTATACGTGGTACAATATTTTACTCAACATGAATCAATTAACTAAATCATCTCATCTGACAGTCTGGCAACTTCTTAAATCCTATTGGCAATCCAGTGAGCATCGTCGTGCCTATTGGGTTTATGCTGGTTTAGTCGCTTTAACCATTGCCGTGGTACTGTCGCAAATTGCAATTACCTATTGGTATAACTATTTTTATAATGCTTTACAAGCCTACGATCGAGCAGCCGCTATGCGGTTACTTGTGATCTTTTTTGTTATTGCATTTATTTCGATCGCGCTCCTTGTGGTGCGTTTTTATATTTGGCAAGTTTTTGGGTTGAACTGGCGAAGATGGCTGACGAAAGAATTAATTGATCATTGGTTGAAAGGGCGCGGTTATTATTATCTTGAAAATTTTGATGTTAAAACAGATAACCCCGATCAGCGTATTCAGGAAGATGTGGGCTCTTTAATTGCTAATTCGCTCGATTTATCTATCAATCTCATCGGCAATATCCTTTCCGTGATTGGTTTTGGTTATGTGCTCTGGAATCTCTCTTCTGATGTGCTTTCTATTCCGCTCGGGCAATGGGGGATGTGGCATGTGCATGGTTATTTAATGTGGGTTGCGATTGTCTATGCCATTATTGGAACAGTCTTCACGCTGAAAATTGGTTACCCACTTGTTCCACTCAATTTTGAACAACAACATCGAGAGGCAACCTTTCGTTTTGCGGCGATGGATTTGCGCTCTCACTCAGAACACATTGCACTCTATCGCGGTGAAGAACATCAACAGTCTATTTTAAAGCGATTGTTTGGTGGCGTATTAGAAAATGCTTATCGTATTATTTTAAGAGAAACGAAACTGCTTTCTTTTACCGCTTTTTTTGGACAGCTCTCTGTCGCACTACCCCTTGCAGTGGTGCTGCCGCTCTATTTTAGTAAAGTGATCTTGCTGGGCGGACTCATGCAAAGTTTGCGTGCCTTTGGTAGTTTACAAGACGCATTATCGTTTATTGTGAATGCTTATCCGCAGATTGCGCAGTGGCGTGCAACGGGCCAACGTTTAACAACGTTTGTTAACCATCTAAACGAGATTGAAGAAAAAGCACAGACTGCTAATGCATTGCAGTTTGTTAAAAATGAAGAGCATGCCATCACAGCTAAACACTTAACGATTAGTACGCCACAAGGATTGTGTTTGCTAAGAAATATTGAAGAAAAATTGATTCATGGCAAGCATTATTTAATTCAAGGACCTTCAGGCATTGGTAAAAGCACTTTTGTGCGAACAATCGCCGGTATTTGGCCTTTTGCTGCGGGCGAAGTCAGTTTGCCAAAAAATGCGATGCTGATGTATTTACCTCAAAAATCTTATATGCCGATTGGCGCATTGATGGATGCGGTATTGTTTCCCGATAAAACAGATCCTACAATGGTAGATCATGTGAAATCGGTATTGATCGCCTGTCGTTTAGAGCGTTTGATTGAACGATTATATGAAGAAGCCTCTTGGGCTGAACAGTTATCGCCAGGCGAGCAACAGCGTATTGCTTTTGCGCGTGTTCTTTTACATCGACCGGATTGGATCTTTTTAGATGAAAGCACATCGATGCTTGATCTAGATAATGAGCAATATCTCTATCAATTATTAAAAACAGAATTACCCGCTTGTTCGTTTGTGAGTGTAGGACACCGTCCTACCTTGCAGGCATTGCATGATGAGGTGATCGATATGACAAAGTACGTTGCACTTTAACTAATCATGATAACGACACATAAAACAACATTTGATGTCATCGTTGTAGGCGGTGGCCACGCGGGTACTGAAGCAGCATTGGCAGCAGCCCGTATGGGTGCAAAGACATTATTGCTGACACATCAGATTGAAACATTGGGGCAAATGTCATGCAATCCTGCTATTGGTGGCATTGGTAAAGGGCATTTAGTAAAAGAGATCGACGCTTTGGGCGGTGCGATGGCGCGCGCAGCAGACAAAGCGGGTATTCATTTTCGTATTTTAAATACCAGCAAAGGACAGGCTGTGCGCGCGACGCGTGCACAGGCAGATCGTGCGTTATACAGACAAGCGATACGTCAGTTCTTAGAATCTGAACCCAATCTCTTGTTATTTCAACAAGCAGTTGACGATATTTTAATCGTGAATGATCGCGTGTGTGGTGTGAAAACACAATCAGGCGATGTGATCGACGCAAAATCAGTGATTCTGACAGCGGGTACTTTTTTAAGCGGTAAAATTCATATTGGTTTGCAAAACTATGAAGCAGGGCGCGCGGGTGATCCACCTTCCAATACGTTGTCTTTGCGTTTGCGCGATCTTGCTTTGCGTGTGAACCGTTTAAAAACAGGCACGCCACCACGTCTTGCTGCACGTACGATTGATTTTAGCGTGATGGAACAACAAGCAGGAGATCATCCCACACCTTATTTTTCTTTTATTGGTTCAAGACATGATCATCCCAAACAGGTGCATTGTTATATTACGCATACGAATGAAAAGACACATGAGATTATTCAACAAGGGCTTTTCGCATCGCCACTTTATACGGGCGTTATTTGTGGTGTGGGACCGCGTTACTGTCCATCGATTGAAGATAAAGTCGTGCGTTTTAAAGAAAAACATGCCCACCAAATTTTTGTTGAGCCAGAAGGGTTGACGACAGAAGAGTGGTACCCAAATGGCATTTCAACCAGTTTGCCATTGAGTACGCAGGTTGCTTTTGTGCGTAGTATTCGTGGGTTTGAGCATGCGCATATTACACGTCCAGGGTATGCCATTGAGTATGATTATTTTGACCCGCGCGATTTAAAACCTTCCTTGGAAACGAAAGCGATTAACGGATTATTCTTTGCAGGCCAGATAAACGGCACAACAGGCTATGAAGAAGCTGCGGCGCAGGGACTCATGGCGGGCATCAACGCTGTGCGTTTTGTTCGAGAAGAAGCGCCGTGGATTTTGGGACAAAACGCACAGCGTT
>MGYE01000024.1:8123-14878 GCA_001801625.1 Gammaproteobacteria bacterium RIFCSPHIGHO2_12_FULL_42_10 | reverse complement strand
AGCTCTTGTAAAATCGAAGCTCATGATCTCTGCAATTTGTTCTTTTTCAGCTTTTATCATTAGCAACCGATCAATACCGAGTGCGATGCCTGCGCAATCTGGCAAGCCATATGCTAATGCCGCTAAAAAATATTCATCAATGGGTAACTCCGGTAGAGCTCGCTCCCGACGCACCTTTAAATTATTTTCAAAGCGTTGTCGCTGCTCAGCTACATTTTGTAATTCATGAAACCCATTCGCAAGCTCCATGCCCTTAAAATAGACTTCAAAACGAGAGGCAGTCGCCGGATTGCCTGGTTTAATGCGAGCAAGCGCTGCTTGTGACGCGGGAAAATCATAAAGAAAAACAGGGCGCACTGCGGCAAACTGCGGTTCAATCACAGAAGACATTAAAAGTTCAAGCCAAGCGTCACGATTTAACCCCATCGGATCTACTAAAATATGATGCGCATTCGCACACTGTATTAATGCATCTAATGTCGCATAATGCACATCAATATCACAATATTTTCTAAATACTTCAGCATAAGTCACCCGCAGGGCAGGTGCTGTCTTTAAAATAAGCTGTAATAATGCATCCACTTCATTCATCAAATCATGGTGATCAAATCCAACGCGATACCACTCAAGCATAGTAAACTCTGGATTATGCCATCGCCCTACTTCATCTTGACGGAATGCTTTTGCGATTTGAAAAATATCTCCGCTACCATCAGCAAGCAAGCGTTTCATTGCATATTCAGGAGACGTTTGCAGATAGCACGCTGTCATCAAATCAACGCGCATACTGTCAATAAAGGGGTCGGTTACAGAAGTATGTGATAATAGCGGGGTTTCAACTTCTAACACCCCGCGAGATTCAAAGAAATTGCGAATTGTTTTTAAAACGTCAGCTCGCATCCGCAACGTGTGAAGTGAAGCGGATGGTCGCCATAAATTATTCTTTTGCTCGTGAGACATAGTCGCCTGTGCGAGTATCTACTTTCAAAACCTCGCCCTCTTGTACAAATAACGGGACGCGAATCTGTGCGCCTGTTTCTAAAATAGCATGTTTTGACCCGCCACTTGAGGTATCGCCGCGCAATCCAGGATCTGTTTGAGTCACTTTTAAATTAACAAAAGTAGGTGGCACAACCAAAATAGGCGCGCCATTCCACAAGGTCATCTTGCATTCAGATTGTTCTTTCAGCCAGGGTTTTGCATCTTGCACAACCGCTTCTTGCACTTCAAATTGCTCATAAGATTCTACACCCATAAAATGCCAATGATTACCATCGCAATATAAATATTGCGCATCGATCTCAGCAACATCTGCCACTTCAATAGCATCACCAGATTTATAAGTTCTCTCTATCACGCGACCTGTCTTTAAGTTGCGATATTTCAGACGATTAAAGGCTTGTCCTTTGCCAGGTTTCACAAAGATATTATCGACCACCACGCATGGATCGTGATCAATAATTAATTTTGCACCCGCTCGAATTTCATTCAGACCATATACGCTCATTGTGTAACACCCTCAATCATTCCGCTTTGTTCCAATAACGCATCGACTGTCGGCTTGCGGCCACGGAAAGCAACAAACGCTTCCATCGGATCGCGTGTACCACCGACTTCTAAAACATTCTTCATTAATGACTGTCCAGTTGCGTGGTCAAACAGGCCTTTTTCCTTAAAAAGCCCATAGGCATCTGCTGACAACACTTCGGCCCACTTATAGCTATAGTAACCAGCCGCATAACCGCCGGCAAAAATATGTGCAAAACTATGCTGAAAACGATTAAAGGCGGGCACCGGCATGACTGCTGTTTGACTACGCACATCGTTTAATATATTTTGAATGAAATCTTGTTTGGTGGAATCATATTCAAAATGCAGTCGAAAATCAAATAATGCAAGCTCAAGCTGTCTTACCATTTGCAACCCTGTTTGGAAGTTTTTCGTCGCAATGAGATTGCTATATAAATCGTGAGGCAACGGCACATCGGTTTGATAATGCGCAGCAAATTGTTTCAGCGAGTCTTCTTCCCAGACATAATTTTCCATAAATTGACTAGGAAACTCTACTGCATCCCAAAGCACGCCATTAATGCCCGCAACGGATGGATAGTCAATGACAGTCAACAGATGGTGCAAGCAATGTCCAAATTCATGAAACAGCGTCAGCACATCATCATGCGTTAAAAGCGCGGGTGTTTTCCCGACGGGCGGCATAAAATTACAAGTTAAGTAAGCAACGGGATGCTGCAAAGGATGTAAAATATGTTTGCGAGCACGGCATTCATCCATCCAAGCGCCTTCTCGTTTTTGAGTACGCGCATAAAGATCAATATAAAAACCACCGCGCAAATGAGCAGTCTCATCATAGATTACATAAAAACGCACATCTTCATGCCAAGTAGGTACATTAGGTTCGTGCGCGATGGTCACGCCATATAGTTGATTAGCAACCATGAATAAACCTTGCAGCACATGATGAATGGGAAAATAAGGACGCAATGCTTCTTGTGTAATATGAAATGTTTTGGCTTGTAATTTTTCAGAATAATAAGGCACATCCCACGGCTCTATTTGCATGATGCCATCACAGGCTGCTTCACGCTGCAACGCCAGATATTCTTTTTCGGCAAGTGCATGACTACGTACTAAAAGATCTCTCAAAAATCCTAATACTTCTTGCGGTGTTTTTGCCATTTTTGTTGCAAGTGAATACTCAGCATAATTTTTAAAACCCACCAAGGTCGCTATTTCATGTCGTACTTTTAAAATATGAGCCATCACCTCTGAATTATCTAATTCACGATGACTGGCACTCTGATCGGAGGCGCGCGTCACGTAAGCGACATACAGCGCAAAACGCAACGACCGATCTTCTAAAAATTTCATTGCGGTTGAATAAACAGGATAATCGAGTGTCAACGCCCAGCCAGAAAGCCCTCTGCTTTCAGCGTGCGCTTTTGCAAGCTGAATGGTTTGCGCTGGCAATCCACAAAGCATGGTTTCAGCAGTCACCGGTAAAACGAATGCCTCTGTCGCATCTAATAAATTTTCTGAAAACTTTGTCGTCCACTGATTTAACTGTTGTCTTAATGCGCCCATCCTCATTTTTTTGTCAGGCGATAAATGAATGCCCGCCAATTTAAAATCACGAATGGCATACTCGATGATTTTTTTTTGTGTTTGGCTACAGGTTGTAAAGTCGTTGCGATCTGCAATGGCGAGCACTGCCTTAAACAACATTTCGTTTTGTGATCGCTCGGTATGATATTCTGTGATCAGTGGCAACAGTGTATTATAGGTTGTACGCCAATCTTCTGACTGCATCACTGAATGCAGATGCTGAATAGGCGACCACAGCTGATTAAGTGCATCTTCCATCTCTTCAAGCGCGCCTAAAAATACATCCACAGAAGTCATGGGCTCTGCTAGCAGTTGTGCTAATTTCTGACGATTGAAAGTCAACTGAGCTTCTACTAGGGGCCCCATTTCAGCGGGATGGATTGTTGCAAAAGAGGGCAAGGCAGTACTATCGAATAATTGCATGGGAAATATCCTGGATGTTGATGAGGGAGATTATATAACTCACCTTACGCGCTGTCATGCCTTCGGTGCGTCGCTCAAATAAAAGCCGTACCATAATTCAACGGTTTTAAGCCAAGTTGTTTTGCAATCGTCTGGCCCATATCTGCAAACGTTTTGCGCTTACCAATTGGGCCTGCTTTAATATCTGGGCCAAATGCAATCACAGGCACATTCTCTCTAGTATGATCCGACCCATGCCAAGTAGGATCACAACCATGATCTGCTGTGATCACTGCGATATCGCCGGGCTTCAATAGCGCCTCAAATGATGGCAATGCTTGATCAAACACTTCTAATGCTCTCGCGTAGCCAGTTACATCACGCCTGTGGCCATAGAGCATGTCAAAATCTACTAAATTGACAAACGTCAAACTATGATCGGGCGCACTGCTTGCTTCTTTTAAAAATGCAGCAAATAACGCTTCGTTGCCATCTGCTTTAATCGTCTTGCTAATGCCACGATTCGCATAAATATCCGTTACTTTACCAATCGCAATCACTTCACCTCCACGTGCTTTGATGATATCGAGCAATGTTTCTGCAGGGGGCGGCACTGAGTAATCATGTCGATTGCCTGTACGACGATAGTGTCCTGGTATACCTAGAAAAGGGCGCGCTATTACACGGCCGATACGATAAGGATCCACTAATTTTCTTGCGATTTCGCATGTCTGGTACAAACGATCCAGCCCGAATGATTCTTCATGTGCTGCAATTTGGAAAACACTATCTGCAGAAGTATAAACAATCGGTTTACCTGTTTTTTGATGCGCTTCTCCCAGCTCTTCAATAATCACCGTACCAGAAGCATGTTTATTGCCAAGCACGCCGGGCAGATGCGCATCTTTCATCAACGCGTCTAACAAGCTTTGTGGAAAACAAGGCGCATCCGTTGAAAAATATCCCCATTCAAAAAGCACGGGCACACCTGCCATTTCCCAATGACCGCTAGGCGTATCCTTACCGTGACTCATCTCTTCTGCACACCCATATGCACCTTCAATCTCAATGGTTTCTAAAAGTCCTGGAATAAATTCACCTTGACTAATTTTAGCCGCAGCATTCAAACCAAGGCGCGTGAGATTCGGAAGATTAAGTGGTCCTTGTCTAAGGCCTACTTGATCTGCGCTACCCTGCATACATACTTCTGCAATATGCCGTAACGTATCTGCGCCTTGATCGCCATATTGATCGGCATCTTTCGTGGCACCGATTCCAAAGGAATCCAACATAATGATAAAAGCCCGCGGCATAATGATTTCCTTAAGTGCTGCTATTGCAAGCCGCGCCGTTCATATCCGAAACGGCGCGGCTTGCTGATGGTGTGCTGCTTGTTGAGTCGCAATGTCATCATTTGGTTGAATATTTCTCTCTTTCATTTCGCGCCAAAATGGCAAAATACACGCTGTACGCAAACGATATAACTCAGCATTCAACTCAACACGAGAGACACGAGATCGCAAATAGTCTATAAAACGATAACTCGTAAATAATTGTGGGATATTTGTTTTTACTTCTTCTAACGCTCCTCGCTCACCTGTCTGCAATTGCTCAATAAACAAAGGCAAATTAAGCTCATAATGCGCTATATGAAAAGAGCTAAGCGCTGCAAAATCAATTCTATAAGCACCATATATATTAAATTCAGCAGTGTTGGTCATCGCATGGCCTAGCCTTGTTAAAAATTCGTCTAATTGTCCGTCTGATAGCTGCGCGATGTGTTGATACAATGATTTTACAAACGCAGGGTGCGGATTGTAGTCACGTTCATATAGCTCATCAATAAACCTAAAAAAATTCAATATTAAGATTTGATGAATATTTTTAACATCATCAGCCATAAACAAAAATTTAGGCAACTCAGCATCTATACTCATGATCATATCAACACTCAATAATGTTAAATAAGTATAGTTTGTTCGTACAGACATGCTCTCTACAGCATCGGGATACGTATGCGTAAAATGCAACTGACTGCCACCTAATGCAACCTCGTATATTTCTTTCAATACAAACCCAAAATCACGTTGTTTGTAAAAAATACAGGGATTATCTAACTGCATTTTATCCAGGTTAAGCACGATATCAATATTATCTGGACAAGATGAGCTTTGCGGATCAATTTCTTGTGGGCCAAAACAAATCACATTATAATCGCCATCTGCTATGTCGCATGCCTTTAATGCAGCGCTTCGATAACGCATATGCAATTTTTCCAATGTTCGACGACCGTACAATCCATCATCCAAAATACTCTTTAACGCATATTTAGAAGTGCAGTGTCTGATTGAAAAGAATAGTTTGATTTTTTTTGATGCAGCTTCCATTCTGTCTGCGAGCGCTGCGTCACAATATCTGGGACGATATGGCTTGTTAGTCAATGCCATGACTTGCTCGGTCGATTTTACAGGATAACGTCGACATATATCGTCTAAATAAAGCGCTTCAATACGCTTTATTTCCTCTCTATGTCGCATTTTTGCACGAAACAGTCGCTGCGCACTTATTATGGGTTTTTCTACTGCCTCTATCGTCCTGTGACTCAGTATCTTTAAAATCACTTTTGTTTCATCACACTCTCTTTCGGCAATAGCTGGCGGCATTTCCATTTCGGTAAAAATTGAAGCGCGTGGGGCAGGATAGAATAGTTCAAATAATTGTATCAGCGCAGCACACTGCGTGGCATAAACACGACTTACAAATTGTGGTGAATTCAGATACTGTCTCTCATCAAGTGCTCGTGTTGTTGATTCGACAAAATGCAGATGTTGTGCAATTAGTATTATATTTTTGAAAGCTAATTCATGATCATGTAGCACGCTGAAATAAGTCTCGATATGGAACCAATAGAACAAGTCATGTCGGAGAGGATGATCAGCAACATATCGCCTGATATTGTGATGCTGAATAAATTGAATGGACGTCAAGCCAAATGGTTGCGCCATCGCCTGCTGCAACAAAGCATTGTATCGATCCCGAATAGAACGATACACTTTATAATCATGCAAAGAACAACTCAATGCATATAGCTCACCTATCAAATCTATCATCTGCTGTTCAATCTCTCGCATCGTTCGCACCTCCCTTATGACTACAAAAGACGCTGCTACCTTTACCGGCTAATAATCTACGTACCTCCTCATCTTCCGTTTGTGAGAAATCATCATACCAAC
>MGYE01000024.1:7283-8116 GCA_001801625.1 Gammaproteobacteria bacterium RIFCSPHIGHO2_12_FULL_42_10 | reverse complement strand
TGCATTTAAATGGGATGGCCGCAATGGACAAACGAAATGATCCACCAAACGAGATAATTCATTGCAGATTGTCGGATCACACACAGGCACCGCAACGACAAGCTTACCTACTTTTAAAGCACGCAAAGCTTGAATAGCTGCTTTCATGGTAGCGCCTGTTGCAACACCGTCGTCAACTAAAATAATCGTTTGATGAGTCAAAGCAGGAAAAGGACGATCATCTCGATAAGCTAACTCTCGACGTTTTAATTCTTGCTTCTCAGTCTGTATCACAGCTTGAATGACTTCTTTTGTAGCAGAGATTGCTTGTATCACTGTTTGATTAAAAACAACTAACCCACCTCGCGCAATCGCCCCCATTGCAAGCTCTGGGTGACTGGGCACCCCTAATTTTCTCACCACAAAAACATCGAGTGGCACATTTAAAGCATTTGCCACTTCATAGGCAACAGGCACTCCTCCGCGAGGCAATGCAAGCACCAAAATATTCGGCTGATTAGCATACTGTTTCAATGATTCTGACAGCACCCATCCGGCTTCTCTACGATCGCAGTAGGTCTTCATGAATCACCCCTTCAAATACACGACTTGCAGGACCTTGCATCGTAATGCGTGTCTGCTCACCTTGCCATCCAATCTGCAATAAACCAGCGCGACACTGTACCGTCACGGGATGACAAAGCCATTGATTAAAAATGCCTGCAACAGCAGCGGCACTTGCATTACTACCACAGGCTGCTGTTTCTCCCACGCCTCTTTCAAAAGTACGTAATACAATCAGATGAGGATTGATAATTTGCATGAAACCAACATTAGCTTCCGCTGTCATCCAG
>MGYE01000024.1:0-7273 GCA_001801625.1 Gammaproteobacteria bacterium RIFCSPHIGHO2_12_FULL_42_10 | reverse complement strand
TTTTTCCTTCAGGGAGATCCTTCGGCGCAAAAAGCGCGCCTCTGGATGACAGCATCGGACCTAGTACATCGATATCAACACGCTCCACATCATTAACTCGCACAATAATATGTTGATTACCGATAGCAACAAACGTCGCAGGGAAATGTGTTAAATCGGACGGCAACGAATCGGGCAAAGTTTGTATTGCAGGCTCGCTCATCTCAACACTAATATGATCATAGTCATCTATTGTAATAGGAAAAACGCCTGCTTTTGTTTCAATAGTCATCTGAGTAGCAAGGTGTATTTTCTCTTCATGCAGAAACCGCGCGATCGCGCGCAATCCATTACCACATTGCAGCGCTTCGCTGCCATCTGAGTTAAAAATACGACAAAAAAAATCTGCTTCTGTTGCCGGCTCAATAATCAATAGCTGATCAAAACCAATGCCATGATGGCGATCGGCTAATTTAGAAAGAGGAAGTCGTGTGATATCAAGCGTGCGCGATCGATTATCGATCACAACAAAATCGTTGCCCAATCCGTGCATTTTAGTGAAATGCATCATATCGCACCCAACTGTGTCCATCGCGCTAAGGTTCGCATCTTCAAGTCATAGCAGTTATTGCTGTGCCGTCTTCTCTGGCAGATAAAGCGTGCCTGTTTGTCCACAACCAGATAAACATCCGAGTATCAAACAAGTGAACAATATCAGCCAGGTTAAATTAAGCTGTTTCATCGTTCTTTGTCCGACTAAAATAATCAATACACCCAACCGTTGCTGCATCTAACGACAGGGTATAGCGCTCATCCTGAATGCACCGCAAAATAGGCACCAACAATTGTTTGCCTAGCTCAACACCCCACTGATCAAAAGCATTGATATGCCACAGCACTCCCTGCACGAAAGTTTTATGTTCATACAGGGCTAACAATGCGCCTAAATTTTTAGGTGTCAATTGCTTCATTAGCAATACATTGCTCGGTCGATTACCTGCATTAACTTGATGTGCTGCCAAATAATCCACTGTTTCAGATGGATGTTTTGCAAAGAGCAATGCATCTCGCGCCTCATGCTGAGTTTTGCCGACCATGAGTGCAAGTGCCTGGCTGAGGCCACTTGCAATCAACACATCTTCTGCATTGCCAACCAAAATAAAATCGACTGGAATGAAATGCTGTCCTTGATGCAAAAGCTGATGATAAGCATGTTGTCCACACGAACCCTCATCTCCAAAAATAACGGGGCTCGTTGCATATTCAATGGGGTGACCATCCATGCTCGTACTTTTTCCATTGCTTTCCATGACCATCTGTTGCAAATAAGAAACGAGAGAACGCAATCTATAAGAATAAGGCACAACCGCGTGGGCAGTTGCATGAAAAAAATTCACATACCAGACACTCAACAATGCCAACAAAACAGGCATATTTTTTGAAAATTCAGTTTGTTTGAAATGCTGATCCATCTCAAAAGCACCCGCTAAAAATGCATCGAATTCGGCGCTACCTATCACAAGCATTAACGGAAGCCCCATGGCAGACCAAACAGAGTAACGACCCCCCACCCAATCCCAAATTGGAAAAATATTATCTGGAATAATGCCAAACTTTAAAGCTGGGTCAGCATTGGCGGTCACGGCAATAAAATGTGCTTGAATCACAGTAGGTCCTAGCCGATCCTGCATCCAGGCTGACAGAAAACGTGCATTAGTCAGCGTCTCAAGTGTTGTAAAAGTCTTGGAGGCAATAATAAACAGAGTCGATTCAGGGTCGATTTGCTCGAGCGTGTCTTGAATGAGTGCGGGATCTGCGCTAGCAATAAAATGATGCTTCAATGTAGTGACTGCAAAATCTTTCAAGGCTTGACAACATAGCATCGCCCCCAAAAATGACCCGCCAATACCAAGCGTCACAATGGTCGTAATCGGCTTACCGGTTACACCGCGCCACGTCCCATCATGAATATGTTGGGTAAAGTGACGCATTTTGGCAAGCGTTGCTGCGATTTGTATAGCAACATTTTCGCCATCCACATCAATCGGTTGGCCTGTCTGATCACGCAATGCCGTATGTAACGCAGGTCGGTCTTCAACCACATTCACGTGTTTTCCAGAAAACAAACGATCTATTTTCTCTTGCAAAGACATTGCTTCAGCAAATTTCGTGAGCAACGAAAGCGTCTCATCGGTGATGCGATTACGCGAATAATCCAGCAATAAATCGCCAATTTGAATCGAGTAGCGCGAAAAACGTGTTGGATCTTCTTGAAACCAATCGCGCATTTTCGAGCCCGCGATCTCTTTATGATGGCGATCTAATGCGAACCATATTTCATGATCTGTTGGAAGATGCGTCATCAATCGTCTCTAAGGCTTTTGGACCAGTTAGTACAGAATCGCTGGTCAGCCACACAATGAATGCTTATAATAGTTGCGAATATACCATATTTTATTAGCATAGCGATAAGGCCACTTATTAAGCATGGACGCATTATTCGCCGATATTGAAAAACAGATTAAAGCGCTCATCGAAGAGCGCAATATGCTTGCTCAAGCACAAAAAAAACTGCATCGCGACCAATCCACCCTCATTCGCGAAAAAGCACGATTATGTTCAAAACAGCAACAGGCTGTCACTAAGATTAAAACACTCATCGCTCAACTAAAATCTATCGAGCAACCTACATGACGCAACCTATTGTTAGCACCACAATCGAAATTTTAGGGAAATCTTACCCCATTCGCTGTCAAGCGTCGGAGGTTAGATCGCTCGAAGAAGCAGCGCTTTGGCTGAATGAAAAAATGAATGAAATTAAAGAATCCGGCAAAGCTATTAACCTCGAGCGAATCGCAATCATCACAGCCTTAAACATTGCCCATCAATTTTTACAACTTGACCAACAAAAATACCATATCGCCCAACGTCTCACTCACTTAAAGCAAGAACTAGATACTGCGCTTAATAACGCAAAACAAGCGGAGCTTGAGATTGCATAAAAGCGCGCTCAGAAAAAAATTTTATGCCATTCGCAAACAGACAGCAGCGCATGCCACAAACGCCGCTAAAGAAGCTGTATCACAATTATCAGCACACGCCTTATTTGCTAATAGCCATCATATTGCCTGTTATTTAGCCTTTCGTGATGAAATCGACACCTTGCCACTCATTCGAGCTATCTGGCAGTCTAATAAAATATGCTATCTACCTATTTTACAAACAACACGTGCTTTAAAATTTGCACAATATCATGAAGGAGATCTACTTAAACCCAATCAATTTTCCATATTGGAGCCTGAAAACAACGCGTCTATGATTGATCCTATGAGATTAGATTTAGTCATCATGCCACTCGTTGCATATGATAAAACTGGCAATCGATTGGGAACAGGGGGCGGATACTATGATCGTACATTTGCATTTAAAAAAACTCATCCCCACCAGAAACCGTGTTTACTTGGTTTCACTTATGCTTCACAAGAGGCGATGGGTTTGCCGCACGATCCTTGGGATATACTGCTAGACGGAGTTGTGACCGAGAAAACAGTGCATCTATTCAACAGAAGCGCCACGTTTCGCTCCCCTCCCCCATAGGGGGAGGGAAACTACGTTCATAGCCATCTAGACAACAAAATCCCTATTTCATACAACAACCAAATCGGAATGGCTAAAATCGTTTGTGACAACACATCAGGCGGTGCAAACAACATGCCGACAATAAATGCGCCTAAAATAGCGTAGGGTCGCAATTTAATAAAACGCATCCGTGTTACCCAGCCACGCGCAACACACAGTGACACTAGAATGGGAATTTCAAACAGTCCGCCAAAAATTAATAATAATTTAGTCGTAAAGTCCAAATAATCATTCATATCTGGGCTGAATAACACCCCTTGCGGCGCAGTCTGAACCAGGAAATGAAAAAGTAATGGAAAAATAACGAAATAAGCAAAAGCATTACCTAGATAAAATAAAACAATACTCATCAATAAAGCAGGCCATATGAAACGACGCTCATGTCCATGCAGTGCAGGTGCTGAAAATGTCCATACCTGATACAAGAGATAAGGAATCCCCAACAAAACAGCCATGAACCCTGCCAACTTAAACGGCACAAAAAAAGGCGAAACAATCCGCGTTGCAATCAAATGGCCTTGTGGCAATACTTTTAGTAATGGCTGTGCGAACCATGTATAGAGATGATTTGCAAAATACAATAGAACAGAAAAGATTATTAAGAAGACCACAAACACTGCGACTAACCGCGATCTTAACTCTACTAAAAAACGAAGCGTATCTTGGCTCTCCTCTCCTAAAAGTGAAGGGTAGTCATTACTCCCTTCCCCCTCTGGGGGAGGGGAACAAGCACTACCCTTCTCTGTGCGCAAGGGGCTCTCTCCAAAAAAAATTACTTGTTCGCTGTCTCTTCTATCATCGTTTGAATCTTGTTCGTCAAACGACGCACCGTTCGCAGAGCACGGCCTGCTGCTCTGGCAGCATGAGGGAGATGGTCAGGCTTTACCACAAAAAGCGCGATAACAGCTACCACGATAATCTCGCTCATACTAAAATTCATGGTTTCTTCTCTTCTTCGGGAGTGTCTGTTTCTTGTAGCCCTTTTCGAAAACTACGGATTGCTGCAGCTAAATCATCGCCCACTGTACGTAAACGCGCCGTACCAAACACCATCATTAAAATTAAAAACACCAATAACAAAGAACCAAAATTACGAAAACCCATTGAACCTCCGACTAAAGCGAATGCGGCTTAATCCACCCCACTGCAAATGCAATCATTAAAAATACAAACAAGGCAATCGAAAGACCGATACGCCAGGTTAATGCCTTCACAATACGAGTTGAATCCCCACGATCACGCACTAAAAAATACAGTGCACTGCCAAGTGAGTAAAAAATAAACAAAAATAATAATATAACAACCAACTTTGCAAGCATACAATAAAGCCTCAAGCAACATTGTACTTGATCACCCCCGTTACGCAACAGCATCACACTTAAAATGGAACTGGGTCTCAATATGCTAATCACCCCTCTACTTAAGCATTGGAAATTTGCGCTCTTAACAAGTGCCATGATTAGTCTTTTAATCACACTCGGATTTTGGCAACTCAGTCGCGCCCATCAAAAAAAAGATTTATTAGAAACTTATTTAAAACGTATTCAGACAACGCCGCTAACTGTGAATGCACTCAATCAATTAAATAACCCCTTATTCTTTCGTGTTGAACTAAATGGTTACTTTGATAATGCACATACCATTCTTCTAGATAACAAAACTTACCATAGCCAAGTGGGTTATGAAGTTTATACGCCCTTCTTGGCACACGGAATCACTTCACCCATCCTGGTTGATCGTGGCTTTATTCCAATAGGTGTCTCGCGAGAATCACTGCCCAGTATCAAAAATATGGGAGGTGAAATGACTATCATTGGCTTGATTACCAAGCCTCCTAAATATGCAACGTTCAGCACGACTGAAGAAGCGCTCGCTTGGCCGATGCGTGTTGAGTCCATTGATCTTGCACGGTTAGCCACGAAACTCCTCTCGAAGCCTCTCTCCCCCTACATCCTTAAAATTGACCCCCAAGATTCACGCGCTTATCCTATCACCTGGACGATCGATACCCTGCGTCCTGAGCGCCACTTAGGCTATGCCGTGCAATGGTTTGCGCTTGCCATTGCGTTATTGGTATCATTCGTCTTCTATTGTAGGAATAACGCGTGATATACCAAAAAAAATTAGCAATGCTTGCCTGTGTGCTCGCTTTCATTGTCATCCTGTTAGGCGCATACACGCGTCTTACGAATGCAGGGCTATCCTGTCCAGATTGGCCGCATTGTTATGGCTATCTCGTTGCACCACATACAAAAGCGCAATTGGAAACTGCATTCAATCGCTATCCTGCAACACCTGTCAATATCAAAAAAGCCTGGACTGAAATGACTCATCGCTATCTTGCAGGCACAGAAGGCATCCTAGTGCTCGCGCTTGTCATCTCAATTTGGGGAAATCGCAAAAAGGATTCATTGTCCCGCATGATGAGTTTTGTATTAATGACACTACTATGCGCGCAAGTACTGCTTGGCATGCTTACCGTGACTGAAAAATTACATCCGATCATCGTACTACTCCATCTGTTGATTGGATTATCTATCTTAAGTATTCTATGGCGACTTTTTCTATGTATGCTCTCTCGCCCACTCATACATAGAAAAACACGGTCATTGTGGCTTTGGATCGGCCTCATTCTTATTGGTTTGCAAATCACCTTAGGCGGTTTTGTCAGTACGCACAGTGCAGGACTTGCCTGCATTGATTTTCCTTACTGTAACGGCCAATTAATACCTGCCTTAAATTGGCATGCATTAAACAGTGATCTCATCACCATACACATGCTACATCGATTGGGGGCGTTAGTCGTTGCGGTTTATTTTGGCATACTCGCTATTTTATTGTGGCAGAGTCCTACTGAGCGACGCATCGGCACATTTATTTTTATCTTAATCGCATTACAAATCACACTTGGCATCACAAACATTCTATGGTTGCGACCCGTACCCATTGCGCTACTGCATTTAGCTACCGCGATCGGGTTGTTGTTAATCACAATCACTGTGTTGTCATCTCCGCAAAAGGCACCCTCATCGCCACTTTCACAAAAATAACGACAAAACGAGCGCACAACATGATTAAAAATTACTACAATCTTTGCAAACCGCGCGTCATCTTACTGATGTTGCTGACAACCTGGGCAGGTATGTATCTAGCTGCCACCCACCCCATTACCTGGACATTGTGGATGAATACCACCCTTGGCATTGCACTTATTTGCGCCTCATCAGCCGCTTGCAATCACATCATTGATCGCCATACAGATGCCTTAATGGAGCGCACCAAGGATCGACCACTTGCTGCAGATAAAGTTTCATTATCGTCAGCCAGTATTTTTGCATTCTTACTAGGTGTGGCAGGATTTTTATTTTTATATTTTGGCGTCAACCCACTCACGAGCTTTCTAACGTTATGTGCAGCATTTGGTTATGCCTGCATTTACTCTCTCTATCTTAAACGCGAAACATCGCAAAATATCGTCATTGGTGGACTCGCAGGTGCCATGCCTCCTTTATTAGGATGGACCGCAGTCACCAATCAATTAGATCCAGAAGGCTGGTTGCTCGTCTTAATTATTTTTACCTGGACACCTGCACATTTTTGGGCACTTTGTTTGCATCGCTATCAAGAATATCAAAAAACAACCATTCCGATGTTA
>MGYE01000023.1 GCA_001801625.1 Gammaproteobacteria bacterium RIFCSPHIGHO2_12_FULL_42_10 | reverse complement strand
AAAAATGAAACGATTGTTATCGCACCCGGTCTTAAGATCAGTGGTTTTGGTTTTGAAAAATTAATCCAAAAGCTACTTGAAACACGCACTGTTTATTTGCTTGATCGCAAAGGATCTGATATCCGAACAACAACACTTGCTGCAAACCCTGTTTTTGTTTTAAGTGATCACTTAGCGATGCCCAAAAACAGCATGAAAGGGCTAAAACGACACGGCATACATTTGCTCAGTTTATGCAAAAAAATGCTATTCGCTTCTCAATGTGTCACGATCATTCATTATGAGTTAGATACCTCCACCTAAAATACCAATATTTTTTGTAATTCCCCAGGTTGTCATCCCGAGGCGCGCTTTTTGCGACGAGGGATCTCCCGCTAATGCTACCGTAATTGAACTTTGAGAAAAACAACGATTGTGTTCAAATATCGCATGGACGAAAAAGACCTAATCATTTTGGTCGGAATAATTAATGACATTCTCTTTTAGCACAGTCGCATTGCTCACCTGGACAATACGAGCAGCACACTGGTCATTTTCCGATTTATTTTGACTTTCCATCAAGAATGTTCGCATCAACCCAATACTAACAACATCACCTCGCAATACACCAATTTGGATATGATCACCAACCTGGTAAAGTCTTGTCACCAGGATGATGATTCTACCAACAACACAGGCAATCGTTGTCTGAAACGACAATGCAACGCATATGCAGAGCATACTGAGTGGGATGGCAAATGTTTTAATAATAGGCGCAAAAAAAATCACAAGGCACAGTATCAAAATGAAACCACATAATAATGTAGAAAGATCTTGTATATGGCAACGAACTTTATTTTTCTTGATCAAGAAAGGTAAACAAATTTTCAAGCCTTTTAAATAAATCCGAATCAAGATGGCAAGCACAGCTAATGAAATAGTATTAAACGTTACCATTGAATGCGGCACCGAAAATAATACGCTACTCATCTTGGCCTCATTACCAAAAAATGCTTCTTACGAAGAAGCTAAGATTTTAAATGAGTTACCATTCAAAGTACACGCCTCTCTTGATCAAGATATATACAATCAAGTAAATCACTTGACGGCTTCAACCGCTTCAATAAACTACTTATCACAAATCGCCTCAATCAGCTTGCCTTTTTTAGGAGACTTTTAGCGTTATGTCTATTACACCATGGCAGCCCAACCCATTAGATAGCCAATTAATTGATCTGGCGTTTGCTGAGGATCTAGGGCTACCGTATAGCGATGTCACGACGATGGCGCTCTTTCCCAACACCAATCACAATATTGGAAAAGCAAGTATCCTCTCAAAACACTCAGAACCTATCGTGATCTGTGGTTTACCAATCGTTCAAATGATCTTTGAAAAACTCAGCGATCAATGCGACGTGCAATCTGTTTTTCAGGATGGTGAAAAGCTTGCCTCAGGCGAGACACTCCTTCTCGTCACAGGACCCGCACAAGCCTTACTCATGGCAGAACGCACGCTGCTTAATTTTCTACAACATCTCTCAGCGATCGCGACACTCACTCGCCGATTTGTCAATCAAATCGAGCACACCAAAACAAGCATTTTAGATACACGTAAAACACTGCCAGGATTACGTCATCTCGAAAAATATGCGGTTTATTGTGGAGGCGGTGTCAATCATCGAATGGGGTTATATGATGCCATCATGGTAAAAGATACGCATATCGATTTATTAGGCGGCATCCATCATGCGCTAGATAAGCTGACGAGCAATGCAACAAAAAATCTGCCTGTCATTGTAGAAATACGTACACAGCAAGAATTAGAAGTTGTCTTGCAAAAAGGGTTACAAAAAGTAACGCGCGTATTACTAGATAATATGTCGCTTGAACTTATGCAAAATTGTGTCGCGATGTGCCAGCAGATCATGCCAACTGAAGCATCGGGCAATATCCATTTGAATAATGTCGCAGCCGTTGCACAAACGGGTGTGGACTTTATATCCATTGGAAGATTGACTCATTCAGCAGGTAATGTCGATTTATCTATGAAATGTGATTTTAGTGATGCATAAAACAATCTCACAATGTGGCGAACGATTGCAATTTGATCTCATCATCATTGGCAGTGGGATTGCTGGGCTATGTTGCGCACTAGAACTATTAAAATTACGCGCTAATACCAAAATAGCACTCATCAGTAAAGGCAAGCTTAGCGAATCAAATACTTATTATGCTCAAGGCGGTATTGCGGCTGCTCAATCAAGCGAAGATGTTAATCGACATATTGCAGATACATTATCTGCAGGCGATGGATTATGCAAGGAAGAAGCAGTCACTGCTATTGTGAGTCAAGGCTCGCTGAGTATTCAGTACTTAATCGATCAGGGTGTACCCTTTGATCGAGATGCTCATCATCAATTAATGCAGGCCCAGGAAGCGGGCCACTCCACACGACGTATTTATCATGTGGGCGATCAAACAGGCGCTGCGATTATTGAAGCGCTAACAAAGCAGCTAAAACAATTTTCGCAAGTCACCCTTTTTGAGGAACATACTGCTGTTAATTTAATCACACAAATCGTACCACACCAACCCGGCAAATTTCCTGAAGTAGTCGGGGTCTATGTGCTTTCCGAAAAAACGGAACGCATACACACGTTTCTTTCACAAGCTGTTGTACTTGCAACGGGTGGCGCAGGAAAAGTTTATCGTTATACTTCCAATCCTAATATTGCAACAGGCGATGGTGTTGCGATGGCTTATCGCGCTGGCGCTCGTGTCAGCGGGCTGGAATTTTATCAATTTCACCCAACATTGTTCTATCATCCAAAAATTAATAATTTTCTTATTTCAGAAGCATTGCGTGGCGAAGGTGCTTATTTACGCTCACCCACATCTGGCGTGCGATTCATGCAACATTATGCTCCCCAAAAAATGGAGCTAGCAACACGCGATGTCGTTGCGCGCGCTATTTTCTGTGAAATTGAAAAAAGCATTTACAATTATGTTTTCTTGGATATTCGACACAAGGAAAAAACATTTTTACAGCAGCGTTTCCCTATGATTTATCGCACGTTACTGTCTGTTGGTATCGATATGAGTCGAGATTTAATTCCTGTCGTACCGGCAGCTCACTATATGGGTGGCGGTGTCTTAACAGATTTTTATGGCACGACAGATTTAAGCAGACTCTATGCAATTGGCGAAACAGCTTTTACAGGATTACATGGTGCAAATCGTTTAGCTAGCAATTCATTATTAGAAGGTGTTGTGATGGGACGCCATGTCGCAAAAATTTGCTGCGGAGCATTAAACACCCCGCTCGTTTTAACGCAAGGCATGCGTGATTGGGATTCAGCAAGTGTTGTTGACCTACGACGCGCCAGTCAAATTAATGTACATTGGCGTGGTCTTCGAGGTGAGATGAGCGCCTATGCTGGTATTATCCGTACAGAAGCCGGTTTGCGTGACCAACTCAAACTCATCATCGCTCGCAGAGAAATGATCGAAGATTATTATTGGCGATACACCATTACACGTGATCTTATTGAACTTAGGAATATTATTTTGATCGCTGAATTAATTGTTCGCTCCGCTATTAATCGTCGAGAAAGTCGCGGCGGACATTATCGAGAAGATTTTGCCGAAAAAATACAAAACATGCAGGCATCCATCTTAAAAATATCTGAATTCAATACAACAGAGTAAAATCAATATGACCACACAAACCATCATGCAACCCACGATGCAAGTCTGCCAAGACGATTATCCGCTAGACTGGTACCAACGAGAATTTGCACCCTACGCTGAAGAATATCAAGCCTTGCCAGACCGTGATATTTTAACAACGTTGGTATGGATGCAGCCCTACATGGAAGCAGCTAGTAAACATTTTGGCGATTCATTGTTGTTGCTTGCGCATTATTATATGGGTGGTGAAATTGTCAAAATGATTCAGTATTTCGGCGGAACGATTGGCGATTCTTATCAACTTGCACTCATGGCGGTAGAGCATCCAGAAAAAAAGATCATCGTTGAATCTGCCGTTCACTTCATGGCTGAATCTATCAGCATTATGGCGCATGACGATCAATCGGTTTATATCACCAATCCAAAATCAGGCTGCACGATGGAGATGCTAGCAAAAGACTTTATGGTGAAACCTGCATTTGATCAATTAAATGAACGATATGATGCGAATCATATTCTCCCTGTTTGCTATATGAATACATCAGGTCGTATTAAAGCGATGACGGGTGCACAAGGTGGTGCTGTTTGCACCAGTTCCAATGTAAAAAAAATATTTCAATGGGCGATACAGCAGAATAAAAAAATATTATTTATTCCTGATCGTCATATGGGCGAAAATGTAGCCGCTTGGTTGAACATACCACATCAGAATATAGCTTACTGGCCAGCAGGACTTGCTGCTGTTAATTTTCGCTTATCAGAACAAACACCCGAAATCATCGCACAATTTGATCGCGCACAACTTATTTTATTTGCCAGTGAATGTGGTGTGCATAGCTACTATCAGCCAGAAATGGTGCATTACTGGCAATCACAAGGATTTCACGTTGTCGTTCATCCTGAATGCAGACACGATGTCGTCAAAATTGCAAATGGCTATGGCTCAACTGCTTATTTGTGGGATATCGTTTTTAATGATCGAGCTCGCACTGGCAAATATGCCATCGGCACAGAAAATCATATGGTGAAAAATTTACGTGAGGCTTGTGAAAATAAGAAAATTAAAGTGGTTAATCTAAGCGACATCCCTCTCAATCAATTTAAAAAACGAGGATGTGGTTGTGCGACCATGTCACGCAATGATCCCCCCCACTTGGTAGCCGTGCTCGATTTGCTAAGACAAGGCAAAGCGCCTTTACTGAACCTCGTTAAACCAGGCGACGTTGTTCATGAATTCATTGGCACACGCGAGCGTTTAGCGCCAGAAGGACAGCAATGGATTGTGACAAATGCTAAACGCGCATTGGAGAAGATGATTAGTATTACTGAAAGCAATGCTTTCATCTAATCACCGAACACATGCGAGCTATGGTCATCCAGAGGCCTCTGGATGACAGCGCGTAAGGTGAGTCACTTATTTCGGCAGACGTCGCGGAGATCTTGTTAATGGCGATGGTAACATCACCATTTTCACAGGTGACGCTGATATCAAGCGACCCTGCGAAGCTGTGCCTGGACGCGCTGGTAGTGAAGTTCGACTTGTTGCAGGCGATGGCGATATCATCTTCACAGGGGATGGTGGTGGTGACATCATCTTCACGGGTGATGTAGCAGGTGATGGTGACATCATCTTCATGGGTGATGATAGCCATTGCTTGCGTACTGGCGATTCTGTGCCTAAATTGAATGATACTGCTGAATCACACTTTCCTGCTTGTGATGGCAGCTCCTCCATTTTCATAGATGGCAATGATCGACGCACCGGCAATACCGAAGTTGGGCGTGTCGGCGTGCTTGTGAACAAACCAGGACTGCTGCCAGATTTATGAAATGGAGACTGCTTACCCAATACGGGTGGCGGTTGTTTTGTAGCAACAGACACAGCAGGTGGCACCGTAATTGGCGATTGAGCAACCGTTAGTATAGGACTTGGACTGCTTCGCTGATCTGTGGCAATACATTTATAAACAGCCCCAAATGGGCTGGGATAAATCTTTCCAAACAATGTATCAAGCGTCGTCACATGATGCTCCGCAGGCAACTCAACTGGATGATGTCCATGCACCCAATTTATTTTAAACCCTTTATGTATTGCGGGACGACGAATGATTTCTAAATCGCGATTCCAAGTTAAAAATGCAAATGGATCTTTCTTAACATCAATGATGTCACTGTGGTACCCTTTGACTACATTCTCTCTTGAATATAACGTAGCGCTTTTATTGTGATCGACATACTGCTTAAACGCACCATTAATACGATCAATGGTTTCTGCTAAACCTCTTGCCGAATCATCATTAAACGCAACACCTAGTTTTGCTGCAAGCGCTGCAATTGTTTCTAATCCGATGGGTGCATGCGAATCAATCGTTATTTCTTTTTCATCTTCTTTTAACGTGTAACTAAGTGCTTTCAAACAAGGTTTATAGCTTTCATTGACGATTTTTAAAACCGCTTCCCTTGTTGTCAGCCCATCGTCAATGATCTGCTGTAGTCGTCGCATCGATCGACTATGTTCATCCGTAAAAATAGTATCAGTAAAGCTGCTATTCGTTTCGCAAACACGTATCAATTCTGCAGCATGATTGGACGTGAGAATATCGATAGTCAGCCGTCGCACCAATACCTCGATCGCAATTAACGTTAATTTATCATTACCCACTCTGTCACACATGTCATCGCCGATAATAATAATTTTATCAACTGGATTGATTGATGCATTCTCCAGAATCTCTCGAAATCTAACTAGATCCGCTTTAGTTAATAATGATCCCTTTTCATCACCAACAGCGCGACCATGAATACGCACCAGTTCAGCGTATAATTTATTGGATTTTTCATCATCTGGCATCTCTGTATTTTTCGCATCAGGTGCGAGTATCAGGACATTCTCATGCACCAAAAAATAAATTAATTTCAAGACGTTGCCATGCAGGTCGCCAATTCTTAATTGGATGCTTTTTGTAGGTATGGGTCGAGTGGACATGGGATAAAATTCTAACGTTGCAAAACCGTTAGCATAAATAACATCACGCAATAATACATTAGCATTATCGGGCACGGGGACAACCTCTCTCTTCGTTTTTTGACTCTTATTTGTACTTTTATGTTCATATAATAACCTAAAATATGAAAAAAGTATATGCAATAATCAAGTTACTGCGAGAGAATGGCGATGATGCGAAAGTGATGTTTTTTAAAATATTGATTGATATGATGTTTATCAATAGCGCTTTGCAGGGCGCGACGGGGTTATTTTAATGAGGGAACACCGGGGTGCAAAGGTGACGACGACATCCTGTCGATTATTACGTTTTGATTTTCACAAGCTGTTGTAAAATAAGAACTTTTTAAATATAAATATTCAAGATAACGTGCTTTCGCAATGGGGTCAGCGGTGGTGTGATCCAGCATGCCTGGGTGACACATGATGAGACCTTGAGGTCCGACTTCGGTTAGGAATGCTGGAAAATGTTTTGAATATTGGTTAGCGGTTGAAAAAGAATAGATTCCGCTAAAGGTAGGATTGTACAAAATCTGATGTTTATTGAGTAACGTTATGAAAGGAGTGGTTCCCATGGCTTTGATAACGGCAATTTTTAGATCTCGTAGAACACCCATGTGTTTTGAGTGGAGAGTGGTTGCTCGAATATAGGGTAAAGTCTGTTGTAAACGTTTTTGATAGATGCAGAGTAGCGCTTCTCGAATCACGGGTAGTTGATGCACATGTTGATGGCCATCGATAAAGCGGGGCAGGACACCCATTGCTTTTTCAAAGGCATCGATTTGGATTTGCCATGCCGTTTTCATCGCTTCTATTGTGAGCTTTTTGCAAAAAGCTTGCAGTATGACTTGCGGTAGGGGGGTTTTTTCATGTGTCAGATTGAAATGAAGGCCAATATCAATCGTTGATAAAAATGGCTTAAGCCATGCGGCATGTTCCTGCCAGTAAGGTGACGTTACCATACAGCTTACCGCAGAGAGTCGACCTAGTTTGACTAGTTCTAAAATGCCTTTTGATATGGCTGGTGTTTGCCCATAATCATCTGCACAAAGCACAATGTGTTTTTTCATGATTGCCTTAACTTAACCCGGATATTTCATCATATAGCACCTGCGGACGTGAAAATGGCTTGTCTGCTGCGTTGCAAGAAGAAAAATGACTGGTCACATATATACAATATGCTCCCAG
>MGYE01000022.1:8919-11580 GCA_001801625.1 Gammaproteobacteria bacterium RIFCSPHIGHO2_12_FULL_42_10 | reverse complement strand
TTATCATGGCAGTCTCTCAACGCACGCGTGCGATGACTTATCTACATGATAAGACCATCGCAACCATGGTTGGCCAACAAATACTAAACGAAATAGAGGTGAATCTGCTCGCGATCCCTTCTGATTCAGTGGCTATGCAAAAAACAACCTACATGCTGGGTCAGACTTGGTATGCGCATATTTCAACTAGCAACACACAAGATCTGCATATTCAAAAGATCATTGTCTGTATTTTTTCTCATCTACCAATGACTAAACACTCACCGACTGCCTGCGTCAAAGGATATCGCAACAATGATGCATAACACAGTACGATCCCCTCTCCTCCCACAAAGAGCGCGGGAGGAGAGCGGGTCACATCTTGCTGGATATCGCAATCAGCAAGGCTTCACCCTCATCGAAATCTTAATTGCTTTATTCATTATGACGATTCTCTCAACTATTCTCATTCAAGTTTTACATCATGTCATCGCGATGCAATCTGATCTTGGTAAAAAAAGCGAGCAACTACATGAAATACAAATGACTGTTTTTAGGCTCTCGCATGATTTCCCGCAAATAGTTAATCAGCCTTATCAAAGTGATGCGCACACAAAATCTGAAGCCGCCTTCATCGGTGAACCCACCGCAATGGCTTTTACGCGCACAACACATTTAGGAGCGACGCATAGCACGACACAAGCTTTTCTTGAGCGTAACCGCTACAGAATAAACAACCATACCTTATGGTGCACAACAACTCCGATACAAAACAATGAAACGATCGCGCCATACGAACGTCTCTTGCTATCAGGTATCGTAGAAGGACACTTTGAATATCTTGACCAAGAGGGTCGCGTCTATCGTACCTGGCCACCTCAAAAACAATCACTACCCCGCGCTGTGCGCGTCTCTTTTGTCTTATCAAAAGAAGGGTCGTTCAGCCAGCTCTATGTCATACACGCCGCCCTTTCAGAGGCAGCGAGAGGTCTTACCTATGTCCCATAAACAACTGCAACCACAGCGTGGCGTGGTCATCCTCCTCGCATTATTGATTGTCGCAATCACAGCAACGCTCGCATCCCTTATGATGCTAACACTCAATCGTGAAACACATCGCACACAAATGATTTTAAACGACCTAGAAGCAACAGAAGATGCGAAAGGCGCAACAGCCTGGGCAATCGAGCAAATCCGTCAACTGTCTCCTCAAGCAATGGCTCGCTCAATGCTACCTATTCAATCACCCATTATGCACGAAGGACGCGCCATCATTGTGTGTGTGATTTATAATCTCAAAAATGATGGCGCGTTACGCGATCCGTCGCAAACACACAGTATCACTGCAAGCACATTGATGACGCAGACAAAAGCAGGCTATATTAAACGTTTGTTGGAGACGATGATGATTGTACCCACAGCGGAGCATCCCTACTTTCTATTGGAGACCGTTGTCACCCTTCAAAAAACAAAATATCGATTTTATACGTTATTACAAAACGTTAAAACTAATCAAAATGCTCACGTCAATATCATTTGGCAAGGTAGAGGGTCAACATGATTCTTCTTTACCTACACGCTCATGATTTAACTCATCCGAGCTTTATTCAACATGGCAAGCCATATCATGGCAACATCATGCATCTTGCAAACGCTGCCAAACATGAATCGGTCACCGTCATCGTACCTACAGAAGAGGTATTGCTGCTTTCCATCGCCTTACCAAAAATGAGCCGTGCGCGCCTACTAAAAGCAGTCCCTTTTGCAATTGAAGAACAGCTCATTGACGATTTAAACACCACTCATATCGCAATCGGTGCTTATCAATCAGATGGCACACTACCTGTTGCCATTGTGTCCCACAAAAAAATGCAACAATGGCTGGCATTGCTGGCTGAATGGCAAATTACGCCAGAAGCCATGCTGCCACTCGCCTTTGTGCTACCCTACCACGCAGGTCGTGGGCATGTTCATTACAGTGAATCGATCATTGCGCGCACAGGCACTTTCCAGGGGTTTGCTTGTGAACCCAGTCAACTGACAACTTGGTTGCAGTGTGCAATGACAGCAAATCCCGCCCTTCAAGCAATCGATTTATATAATTACACGACAGAATCCCTCGCATCCTCACTTGCGTTGGATATTCCGATTGTAGAAAAGCAATGTGCCGCAGAAGACAGTTTGCTCGATATTGCAGGCTATATTAATCATTCGCTTGCGCGGGACGACAAACACAGACTACAACGCAACACGAATGATATATTGCCTCACCCCAACCTGGTGCCTGCAGATGAAGTGAACGCTTGCATTAGAATATCGCTTCTGCAGGGTCCTTATGCTGTTAAAAAAACACCGCATCTAATCAGCCAGCTCAAGCAATATGCCACCCAAAAAATACTGACTTATTTGGGAATCAGTTGGATTGTCATCCTGTTAATTTATTTCAGCGGCTCTCAATTGATTCAGCGATATCAAGCAGGTCACGTAGCACACCAAATAGAAGTAACGGAACGCATACAAGCAATCCGGCAAAAACCTGATACAGCCTTGTGGTTGCTCGGTGCGATTAACGACAGTCGATTAGCTGCACTAAGCATCACCATTAAAACAATGCGCTTTAAGAACGGGCAATTAACGCTGCTTGTCAGCGCACTCACACAAGATGAAATCGCCCTGTTCACA
>MGYE01000022.1:717-8903 GCA_001801625.1 Gammaproteobacteria bacterium RIFCSPHIGHO2_12_FULL_42_10 | reverse complement strand
GAAAGCCACACCCATGCCGAGCACCATTTGCAGTCTATCCATCTTCAAAATACACTTTTTGATCAAACGATACAGACACTCATCGAGCGCGTTCAAGCAGACGCTTCAATCATCACGGCGCTCACCCTCACGCCAACCGCTGTCCCAGGCATCGTTGATCTAGATGTTGTTTTTGAAAAATAGTATGATACCGTCAGGTTCTGACAGGTAAAACCGATACATGCCGAAATCACTCATTAGCTCACTGCCTGATTTAAGCAAAGCGCGACTGCTGGTTGTAGGCGATGTCATGCTTGACCGCTATTTTTTTGGTGACACCAAGCGTATCTCTCCAGAAGCGCCTATTCCTATCGTCACAGTCACCCATCGCGATCATCGTCCAGGTGGCGCCGGTAATGTTGCACTTAATATTGCCTCTTTAGGCGGCAAAGTCACACTGCTTGGCATCACAGGCAATGATGAAGCGGCGCACATCCTAGCTCAACAACTAGAAGCTGCGACAGTCACCCCTCATTTCCTGATGCAAGATAACCTCTCAACCATTATTAAATTACGCGTCATCAGTCAACATCAGCAACTCATACGACTCGACTTTGAGGCACCACTCGAAGCAATCGATCCCAATCAATTATTAGACAAATTTCAACAAGCGCTCAGTCAAACTGATTTAGTTATTTTATCCGATTACAGCAAAGGCACCTTATCACGACCCGGCGCTTTTATTGAATTAGCAAGAAAGGCCAATGTCCCTGTTTTAGTCGATCCAAAAAGTACTGATTTTAATGTTTATCAGTATGCAACCATCGTCACGCCGAATTTCAAAGAATTTGAAGCCGTTGTCGGACGATGCGAAAACGAGCAAACCATCTATAAAAAAGGGCAGGCCTTATTAGAAACACACCATTTCAAAGCGCTGCTCATTACACGTGGTGAAGATGGGATGACCTGGATTGAAAAAAATCACACGGCACACATCCCTGCCTATGCACGAGAAATATTCGATGTCACAGGCGCAGGCGATACCGTTATCGCAACGCTAGGACTTGCTATTGCTGCAGGCCTTGATGGCGTACAGTCTGCAACGCTTGCAAATCTTGCAGCTAGTCTTGTCGTTAATAAATTAGGCGCAGCCACCGTCACGCTTCCGGAACTTACCGCTGCATTAACCGGCAAAACCAACTTTGCAACGGGCATCTTAAATGAAGAACAATTAATTCGTGCAGTCAAAGAAGTGCAAGCGCAAGGCAAAAAAGTAGTCTTTACGAATGGCTGTTTTGACATCATCCACGCAGGACACGTTGCGTCATTGCAACTTGCAAAACAACTGGGTGATTACTTAATTGTTGCCGTTAACGCCGATGAATCTGTGCGAAAATTAAAAGGACAAAACCGCCCGATCAACCATCTTGAGCACCGCATGAAAGTGTTAGCAGGTTTTGATGCAGTCGATTGGGTCATTCCCTTTAAAGATGAAACACCTGAGCGATTATTAAAACTCATTCATCCCGATGTGCTAGCCAAAGGCGGTGACTACACCATCGATCAAGTCGTCGGCGCAGACATTGTGCGTGCTTATGGTGGGCTAGTGCGTATCGTCACACACGATATCACCACTTCAAGCTCCTCTATCTTAGAACAACTGAACACCTCTACCATAGAAGAGGAACCTTAAAAATCATGGTCGCAACCGGCACCCTCTTTGTTATCGCAGCCCCCTCAGGCACCGGCAAAACAACGCTCGTTAAGGCACTCACAGAAAAATTACCCAATATTCAAGTTTCCATTTCACATACCACTCGTCAAAAACGACCCAATGAAGTGAATCATGCGCATTATCATTTTGTTGATCAAGACACTTTCCAAAACATGATTGCGCACAACGATTTTTTAGAATATGCCACCATTTTTGATCAACACTACGGCACATCCAAAACATGGGTTGAACAAACGCTTGAAAAAGGGTGTGATGTCATCTTGGAAATAGACTGGCAAGGCTATCAGCAAATCAAACGACTTATGCCTCAATCCATCGGCATTTTTATTTTACCTCCCTCACTACAAGATTTAAAAAATAGATTATCATCACGCAAGCAAGATCATGCACATGTTATCCAAGAACGTCTGGATGATGCAAAAAAAGCAGCCTCTCATGCTAATGAATTTAACTATATCGTCGTCAACGACGATTTCAGTCATGCTATCTCCGATCTCACCCACATCATCAAAGCAAGCCGCCTCACCCTTTCTCGCCAAACAATACAATTAGTGGAGCTAATAAAAGAGTTGACATAAGCATACTGCTTAGAGCTAAGCCCATCGTACAGCGCGCGTCACCGGTACCTGCGCTGTCAATGTCCGCAACGATTGCAACAAATGCTGCTCGTGCTTCAACACCAAATCATAATCCGTGCTATGTACAATTTTAAGCGCATTAAGCACACGATCGACTTTGGCAAGTGGATCACGTTCTAACCACTCCTTGAACCGTTCCAAACTTTTTTTACGCATCTCCAATTGTTTGTTGCGGCGAGCAATCATCAATCCAAAAAACATATATTGCGCGTTATGATGCGGTGCAAGCTCGGCAATACGCGAGTTAATTAACTGTACCATTTCCTCTCGCAATGGAAGATCTGGTGCAACAATGCGTTCTTTAATCACGCGCTTTCCAATCTCAATATCCGGCAAATAAGCTTCAATATTACGAATGCGATCCAACAAAAGTTTCTCATCAGTCTCTAGATGATGTGATAAAACTAAATTTTCTATCCGCAATTTATCTAATGCATCGTCTAGCCTAACCCCTGGCTCTTCTGTAAATGATAATAAACGTGCTAATGCATCTCGACGATAAATAAGTCGCTCTCTACGTTCTTTTGCAAAAAACCAAAAGTTTGCCTGTTGCTCTTGTTGTGTTAATTTTTCATATGTTCGCTGAATCAACATGCATTCATCTTGACGCGTAGCGGATAAATAACTCATTTCATCAAATACTTTGCCAGTACGTCCATTAAACAACAGCTCACCGTGTTTAATGGACGTACGCAATGCCTCTCTATCAAGCATACTCTTCAAACTGCCATCAGCATTTCTCACAGAAACCCGCCGATCAAGCGCTTGCAATGCCTGAATTTTTCTATGCTTAGTCTCTGTCCAATGAATCCATGCAGATTTTATTTCACTTTCAAGCTCTGCAATGCGCGTCTTAATTAAACGATGAATTTGATCTTCCTTAGAGATAAAACGGTCATATTCATTAGGTATAATCGGCACAAACGCAACATGGTCTGTACTCTGTTTGATCGCATCTAACGCTGTCTCCGAAAGAACGGGAATATCTGCATACTCTCTGCTATCTGCAGATGGATAGAGCGCATCAAGAAGGGTATCGATACCGCTTTTACAAGTGAGTGGTTCACTAATAACAGGCGTCACACCATTTCGATCTACAAAGTAAACTGCGCTCGGTGTTGCAGTTGGCGTAGACTGAAGCAACACATAAGTACTTTTATCACCATGAGGCAAATGATCCGGTGTGGGTGGCATATTCATCACGCGCAGAGCAAATCCTGCCTGCGGTTGAAGAGCCTTGCAAACACTTTCTTTTTCATCAACTGAAAGCGCCGTCTGCGTGCGAATCTTGCCAATAATCGACGATTCAACATCGCGCGGTAACTTACCGGTATTTAAGCAAACTAATCCATATTGTCGATCTGCCTTCACAGCACAACACAACACATTCTGATTAACATATAAGTACAACATATAAGGCAGCGCATGATGAGGATCTGGTAACGCTGGCAATAATTGAAACTCATAACCTGCATAGCGCTCTGTGAGCAGCTTTTTCAACAGAGGATTCTCAGTCTGCTCTTGTGTAGACAGAGCACGCAAAGCTTGCTCTCCCGCTTGAACACGCGCTTCTAGCACCCGCTTCATCAACGCCGTTGTATGCACATGACCCGACATCAATGTCATTTGTTTTAAATCATCTTCCACTAACCTTTTCACGCCGGGAATCGGTTGCACCACCGCATCAAACGCTACCCTTTCTTCGATTGAGGTACGCACCGTGACAATCGATTTATTCCTCGTATCTAGATAAAGCAACTCATCTCCAGAACGGACATATAATCCTTGTAACGCAGCAGGAAGCTGATTAAAAATTTCCTCAGTCGGCGGCTGCAACATCATGATCATTCCGCACAACTGTGCAGACGTATGCTTGATAGCGCTCGCAATCTCCGTCAAATGCGCTTGAGATAACGTTTTCAATGCTGGCATCGATAACAACTTATCTTTTAGCTTATTTTTATTTTGAGAAGGAACGACAATCTCAACAATCGCATTTTCTACAAGATTGGCATAATATAATTTATCAAGACAAAACACATAAGCGATGTTCGACAAACCAGCAATTTGCCGTAGTGTTTTAATAGTCGGCACAGATGCTGACAGCACCAAATCACAATTTTTTGCATCCTGCATCAACAATGTTCTTTGCTCAGTCACTAAACGTGTATAAGGAAAACGCTCGCCTTCTTCAAACTCACAATGCATGTCTTTCATCAAATCATAGAAAGCGCGCGTCACGCCTTCCACGCTGATCGATTGAATATAACCCCCTATCGCATAATCAGGTTTATAAAATTCACGGGTTAAAAGATATCCTGACTTTAAGCCATAATGCATTTCAGCTCGATCAATCGTTAAATAACAAGCTTGCAAGACTTTATTTAATTGATAGGCAGTCGTCAATAAATGTGCATGCAATGTTCTATGAAATGCCGTATAGGATTGTGGGAAGTATCGCAACAAAGCATACACTTTTGGATAAATGCGCGCAGTAAACATCACAATATCTTTGGGCGTTCCTTTCGTTTCCGAAAACGCTTTAATTTCTTGCTGTATCAACGGCACCGTATTGCAAACGCGCGTCATCCCAGCTTCTGCATGCAATGGTACATGCTGTGCCGCTAATTGCAGTGCGGTATCCAGAATATCTTGCAATCCAGCCAGATCTAATAAATTCGTCTTAGAGAGTGCCGAAACCACTGGATTAATACGAATTTGCTCTTGTAGCGCAATATTAGGCGCACTCATCCCAAATATCGCCTTCAGTTCATTCACTGTTTTTGATGCAGATGAAAGCGTCGCAATCATGGGTGAAAGTTCAAATGCTTCAAGTGTTTCATACATTGTGCGATATCGCACAAGCATCTCTTGTGCGATATCCTTGGTCGTTGAAAATACCTGCACAACTTTACTGACTACATTGACTTGTTGCAAATCAAGTGCTTCTCGATGGGTCAACGCAAGTGATTGCAAGAAGCTTTGCAAATCTCTCAACAGATTCATCATGTTTTGATAATAAAAAACCGGCGTGCCCGTTGGTGCATCTGAAAGTATATCAAATGGTGAATGAGTCGCCGTTTGCGCCGCATTCCACTTAAAACGGCATTTTTTATCACGCATAATCGGCGCAATTTCATTCCACACGAGCGGATCCAGCATGGCTTCTAATTGTTGGAGCCAAGCCGTTTCTGCATATTCAAGCTGCGCCTGCGTGCGTGTATAAAAATCGCCTGTTTCAGGCGCAACCTCAGCGCGCGCCTCGGCTTTGGCAGACTGTGTGCTCACTGTAGAAGAGGGTGGCTGCGACACGGTCTCACGCGATGTCGTCTCTGCTTGTAGAGCAGTCTCTACTGACGCTTCATTGAGCCCCTCCTCGTGCATACCGTCTTCTTTTACATTGCGATATGCTGCAACAACTGCAAAACCAAAGCCAACCACAGAATCTTTTGCGGCTGACAACAAACGATCGCTCGTCAACCCAAATGCATCTGATACGATGCCGTAAGCTCTACCAGCGTAGGTTGATTGATCTGTCCCTGCTATTGGTTTAATTGATTGTTTATGTTTTCCCATCTCACCACCCCATTAAATATTTCAATGATCTCGCTAAAGTGTCCTGTATTTTATCAGAATTCTATGTTATCGTTCATACTTTCCCATATTGTATATAAAAGAGTCAACCTCCATGGCCCGTATTACCGTCGAAGATTGTTTAAAAAATGTCAAAAATAGATTTGAACTCGTCTTGCTTGCCTCAAAACGAGCACGCCAACTCATGCGTGGCGCCACCCCTAAAGTTGATATCGATCACGATAAGGTCACCATCATTGCACTAAGAGAAATTGCAGCTGGCTACACTGACTTCGATGCACGCTCTGAGGCAGAAGAAAGAATGGCCGTTGAACCAGTTATCGAAGAAGTGGTCGAATCCATCGAAATCGCCATCGAATTACCCATACAGCCACAAGACACACAAGATCCTATATAACCAACAACCCCTTCTCACCGCGTCACCCTCTCCTCCCGCGCTTTTTGTGGGAGGAGAGGGATGGGGAGAGGAGGGTAAATATCCAGGCTAGATTGCCGCACCCTGCAAAAAACGCAGGACTCGCAATAACAAAACAAATGCTTAGAGTGACGAAATAACAGAGACAACCTTCTCCATCACCCCCTCATCCTCACTATCGCACCAAAGATCATATTCCATCGACCGCAGCCAAGTGATCTGGCGTTTAGCAAGCTGTCTTGTCGCTGCCAGCGCTTTTTGATACATGTCTTCGTATCCAATCTCACCCGCCGACAAATATTCCCAGATCTGTCGATAACCTACTGCACGCATAGAGGGCATACTGGGTGTTAAATCACCCCGTTCAAATAAGCGCTTTACTTCATCAACCAATCCACATGCAAACATCTCTTTCAAACGATGCTCAATGCGAGCATGCAAAAGCGCGCGATCATTGGGTGAAATAATAATATTCCGTATCGTGTATTTTGAGAAAGGCGTCGTCTCTTGCGATTGCAGCGCCGAAAGCATCTTACCTGTTTTTAAAAATACCTCTAATGCACGAAAAATACGCTGACGATCATGCGAATGAATTCTTTGCGCAGCGATTGGATCTGCCAACGATAAATCATCATGCAATGCCGTGACACCATAGCGCTCAACTTTTTCTTGGAACTGTGCCCGCAGTGTTAAATCTCGCGCCGGTAAATTTGCAAGCCCTTGTTGTAACGCACGAAAATACATCATCGTGCCACCTACCAAAAGCGGGATACGACCCTTCGCAACGATTTCATCTATCTCACGCAAAACATCTTGGCAAAATTGCCCAACAGAGTAATATTCCGCTGGATCTAAAAAATCGATTAGCCGATGAGGCGCTACTTCTAAAAGTGCTGCAGAAGGTTTTGCTGTACCAATATCCATACCACGATACACCATCGCAGAATCCACACTCACAATCTCACAAGGCAAACGTTGCACCATCTGAACTGCAAGCGCCGTCTTCCCCGCCGCAGTCGGCCCCATTAAACAAATAATAGTATTAATAGTCATAGAGTAATCTCAATTGCGACCCCTCCTCCACGTTTTTTGCGAAAAGAGAGCACTAGAGAATTGAGACCCCCTCTCCTCCCGCGCTTTTTGTGGGAGGAGAGGGATGGGGAGAGGAGGGTAAATAATTCAACCAATCAAACACATCAATCCAAACGAATATTCCCCAACACCCGCCTACCACAATCCGTCAGCGCCTCTAACCGCACGCATCTCAAATGCATGGTAGTCCCTTCAGCTAATTCACAAACAATATCAGGCACCGGCAAAATACCTTCTCCGCGTTCAGGCCACTCAACCAAACAAATAAAGGCGGCAGCTAAATCATCACGAATACCGATATTTTCCACTTCTTGTCTATTCTGCAAACGATACAAATCAAAATGCATGACCATCTTACCATCACATTCATAAGGCTCAACCAATGCATAAGTTGGACTCTTAACTCGTTCTGTAATCCCAAGCCCTCTCAAAAACCCTCTCGCAAAAGTCGTTTTGCCCGCACCCAATGGCCCGCTTAAAAAAATAATTGTTCTCTCATCGATCGCCTGCGCAAGATGCGCTGCGAGCAGAAGCAGTTTAGATTCAGTTAACTTAGGTTCTACCCACACAAAAGGCTCAATCATTTTTATTTACACCTCAACTCTCTAACCCGGATATTTCATGATGAAATATCCGGGTTAAACATTCGCAAGCCGTCTTAAAAACGGCATTAAATCCGTCGCAATCATCCCGCGTTCGCCACTCTCACTTGCTGCAAGATCACCGGCAGCAG
>MGYE01000022.1:0-705 GCA_001801625.1 Gammaproteobacteria bacterium RIFCSPHIGHO2_12_FULL_42_10 | reverse complement strand
CACCAAGAGAAGTCCCTGCGCGATCAACCCACCTATCACCCCGCTCAACACATCACCCATCCCAGCAGTTGCCATGCCAGGATTCCCCTCTTCACAAACAAAAGCGGACGCTCTATCGCAAATCAAACTATCCGCACCTTTCACAACACAAACGCCACGATATTTTTCTTGAATAGTTTGTCCCACCAACAATCGATCTTGTTCAATCTCAGCGATCGTTTGATCCAGTAAGCGCGCAGCTTCGCCCAAATGCGGTGTCAACACCCATCGATCAGATTGCATGGGATGTTTTGATAAAAGATTCAAACCATCCGCATCAACGACTTTTGACAAATCACTCGCTATTGCATGCGCCCACATTTGATAAGACCAATCGGTTTGTCCCAAACCAGGACCGATGATCAGAACCGTTGCTTTTTGAAATAACACATCCAGTTGATTTGTCTTTGTCACACCGTGACACATGACTTCAGGCAACGTAGCATTCATAAATGGCGCATGCTCGGGTCGCGTTGCAACACTCACCAACCCAGCACCTACTCTCAAAGCTGCTTCTGCTGCCATGCGTGGCGCACCCGCATAACCACACTCGCCGCCCACAATCACAACATGCCCAGACAATCCCTTATGCCAATGCCGCTCCCGCGGTTTTAAAAAAAGCGCACGTAAATGCGAGAGAGTGAGTGCCTCTACCATGAATAATCA
>MGYE01000021.1:171-8573 GCA_001801625.1 Gammaproteobacteria bacterium RIFCSPHIGHO2_12_FULL_42_10 | reverse complement strand
CCAATACTCTAAACGTTAGTTGTTATTGTATTTGGTTCATCTGTTTGGGGGATCGTCTAGCGGTAGGACCGCGGACTCTGACTCCGCTAACCTAGGTTCGAATCCTAGTCCCCCAGCCATCTTTTTTTCTATTCGCGTGATCCCGTGTGTTTTATTTTGATGTATCATCAACCCTAATAAGAGGAAGGTCTTCATGGCAATTATTACCAATAAGCGATCTGTGATGACACTTTATTCTGGTGCGACGGATTTGCACAGTCATCGAGTGCGTATCGTTCTTGCAGAGAAAGGCGTACCGTATGAAGTTATTAATGTGGAAGCACGTGGAAAGCCGGAAGATTTGCTTGAATTAAATCCTTACGGCAGCATCCCCACGCTGGTTGATCGCGAACTCGCACTATATGAATCCAGTATTATCACCGAATACCTTGATGAGCGTTTCCCGCACCCGCCGTTAATGCCGGTTTATCCGGTGGCGCGTGCCAAGGCCCGCTTGATCATTCATCGTTTTGATCGTGAGTGGAGTCCGTTAATTCGTAAACTGGAAACGGGGAAAATGGCAGATACGCGTACAGCTGCCAAAGAATTAAGCGGATATTTGTCGCAACTCGTTCCAATTTTCCAGTCATCTGCCTATTTTCTGGGTGATGAATTCACACTTGTTGATTGCTGTATTGCTCCTGTATTATGGCGTTTACCGATTTGGGGTATTGCATTATCCCCGGTAGAAATGAAAACAATTAATAAGTATGCGGAACGTGTTTTCCAGCGCGATTCATTTCAAGCGAGCCTTACCGAGTTAGAGCAAGAACAAAGAAAGTTGGCAAGCGAAGACATGGCGTCATAAGTTAAGGGAGGATGATCATGCTATCTAACAGGCCTTATTTGCTACGAGCATTCTATCAATGGATTGTCGATAGTGGCTGTACACCTATTCTGGTTATTGATGCGACCAATCCGGACTGTAGAATTCCTATGGACTATGTCGACGGTGGCGAAATTGTATTTAATGTTTCACCTGCGGCGATTCGTAATTTTCAGATATCAAACCAGCTACTCGATTTTAGCGCTTCATTTTCTGGAATCGGTCATTATATTTCTGCGCCAGTAAGCTCTATTTTGGCATTGTATGCAGAAGAAAATGGCGAAGGTTTATTCCTGGATGCCGAAGAAGAATTGATTGGCGGCGAAGAAACAACCGGAGCTGGCACTAAAAATAAACGTTCTCATTTAAGAAGTATCGATGGAACTAGTGCTGAATCGATAGACGGTTTCTCCATGGATGCTCCTCCTATTGTTACCGCAGCAAAAGCAAAGCCAGTTTTAAAGCTGGTTGAATAACAGACCTGCTACCAAGCACCAGAACTATATCGATTGAGAGTTATCTAAACCGTCCGGAACACCGGACGGTTTTTTTTGTCGTGCGCCAAGCATGGCGCAGTTCTAGGTGGCGAAAGTCCACTGCACACCGTGGAGATCGGAAGTGCGAGTCTAGGCAAGGGTGTCCATCGTGAGGTGGAATCTGAAGGAAGCTGATGACGTAACAAGTGTTGTGACGAACAGGAACTGAATCAGGCTGTTGCCTCAGGGCAATCCGGCGATTGACGGAGACGCCCAATAATCGACCGCTAGAAGCAGCAGTATATTCAGCACGACCTTGGGAAAGAACTGTGTCTTACCTTGGGAGATCTCATACGTTGTTTGCCGAATGCAAACTATCAATAAAGTAATTTACTGAGATGACGAATGAGAAGTCAGCAGAGGGCATAGTACGTAAATAATTTTTTTTACGGAAGGCCTGAATAAGTTGAACCAAAGTAGTTGCAATGATAACTCTTCGATAATGGAGCTGTAGAAAGTGACGAGCGATGAACACAAACTCACGACGTCTGCCGATACTGATATGCGAATTCAGCGTATGAATTCAAAAATATCTGGGGAACAGCAAATTAAGAAGGCGTCACATAGCGATGATTCTTTGACAAGTTGTTTGATGGAGCAGATTTGCAAACCAGCAAATTTGAATCAAGCGTACAAGCGTGTGAAAGCAAATAAAGGAGCGCCAGGAACTGATGGGATCACCATTGATGAACTGCGAAACCATATAGCGACACACAAAGATAAGATGATTCAATCGCTATTAGATGGAAGCTATCGACCACAAGCAGTGCGTTTGGTGGAAATACCAAAACCTGATGGCGGAGTACGACAATTGGGTATTCCCACAGTTGTAGATAGATTAGTCCAACAAGCGATATTGCAAGTGCTGCAACCGATATTTGAGAAAGGATTCTCTGACTCAAGCTTTGGATTTCGGCCAAAGCGAAGCGCACATCAAGCGGTGAAGAAAGCGCAAGAATATGTGCGTGAAGGACATCGCGTAGTAGTTGACATGGATTTGGAGAAGTTCTTCGACCGAGTTAACCACGATATACTGATGGCGAAACTTGCAGTGCGAATCAATGACAAGCGCCTGCTTAAGATTATCCGCAGTTTTCTTAAGGCGGATATAATGCGAGAAGGAGTTTGTATAGAACGGATAGAGGGAACGCCGCAGGGCGGCCCGCTATCACCGTTACTATCAAATATTCTTCTTGATGAGCTAGACAAGGAACTGGAGAGGCGAGGCCACAAATTCTGCCGCTATGCGGATGACTGTAATATCTATGTGAAAAGTCAGCGAGCGGGAGAACGTGTTCTGAAATCACTAAAACATTTTCTTGGCGAGAAATTGAGACTGAAAGTGAATGAGGCGAAAAGCGCTGTAGGTAAAGTGACATCGAGACAATTTCTCGGATTTCGTTTACTACCTAACGGCAAAATAAGTGTATCCGACAAAAGCGAAAAGCGGGTGAAGGATGGTATCCGTACACTCACGAAGCGCAGTCGCGGAGTTAGCTTTAGCAAAGTAATAGAAGAGCTGAATGTAAAACTACGCGGATGGATAAACTATTTTAAACTAACTGAATCTCATTCAAAACTTGATGATCTTGATTGCTGGATACGCAGAAAACTGCGATGTTACCGGCTGAAACAGCGAGGTAAATGCAAATCGCTAAGCAACTTTCTAATGGGACTAGGCGTCCCAGAAGAGAATGCGCGTAAAACGGCAAGCTCAGGTAAAGGCTGGTGGAGGATATCTAATGCCCCGCCGTTGAAGCAAGCAATGTCAAACGCATGGTTTGAAAAGCAAGGACTGATTAATCTGAGGAAACAAGCAATGTTGGTAACAGTTTAACTTAAACCGCCGTATGCGACATCGCACGTACGGTGGTGTGAGAGGACGGCGGCGTGAGCCGCCTCCTACTCGCTTAATGTGGGGTGCGCTGCATAGTGGGTTTGCTTTTGTTTCTATCAAGATGTTCGTTAGATTCCGCTTTCTGTGACTCTGGATGTGGCTTTTTATTCTGAAAGAGACTGAAATATGGTTTTCTTTTGGAAGTTTGTGTTTTTTCGTAGTCTTGTCGTGTTATCAGGTAGTCTTCTCGTGTTTTTTGATTATGTCTATTGAAAAGATAATCAGGCGAAATTTCGTCTTGTATGCTCGTTGTAATTAATTCTGCTGCAATTCCAACATTCTTCTCTTGTAATATTTCGAGGTGATCCATTTTTGCTAGTCTAGCATCTTGCAATGGAATGACTTTATGGCTGCACAAATCCCATTCGCCGACAAATTTCGAGGCGGGTTGTTTATCAAGATTGTATTTTTGCAGAGTTTTGTCAGCGAATATGACGTGGGCGCACGACAGTTTTTCCTCTGGTTTATACTCAGCAGGGACTTTTGCCTCTTCAATATTATGTAAATTGCGTTTGGCTGTTTTCAGGGAGCTAAAAAAGTCATACTCATCATCTGGACTGCTGGGTTTTGATTGTTCGCTTAATACTGCATCGACGAAAAAATCTAAGCGCTGCTTTTTAAAGATTGCTTGTTGCTCAGCTTCCAGGTGTGTCATCTGGGGTAAAATGCTGGCCGGAGATGCGGTAATTTGATCCATTCCGGCTGAGTAGGCTGCAGAGTTGACGACGCTTAACAAATCATTTTCATAATCTTTGTTGTCAGCGGCAAAATACTTTTTTACACAAGCTAACGCTGGCTCATCAATGATATAAACGCGGCAATCATGGCCTTGTGCGGCTAGCAGACGCGCAATTTCCGCTACCAGAATGCCGCCATACGAATATCCCACCAAAATGTAAGGGAGGGCGGAGCCCGCCATCTTTTGTTGAATTTCTTTCGCGGCATTTTGTACGTGTTCTGCGAGAGTCAGGTCTTCTGGATTACCTTCCACGTCCAGTGGTTCATCGTATACAAAAAAAGGTGTGCTGCAATTTGTTAAATTATTGACAGAGGATCCAAGAGGGTAGCCGTCTTTTTCTTTACCAAAGATGCCGCCTACAAAAAACATAGGAATTTTTTTAGGATCACATGTCTGCGCTTTTATGTCCGCATTGTTATTTAATGGTCTAAAACTCCAACCTCTATTTGTCATATTTGCTCCTCATGACTGAACTCTATCTTATTATTTTATTCGCAGCGACAAGCGCGAATATTATATTCGATAATTTTATTTTCTCTATACCATTTTTAAAATATTAGAAATTATTATCATTATTTTGAATGTTGGTAATGCTTAACTGTGTCGCTTTTCTTTAGGTTTGATTTATCATCACCCACTTTTGGTTTTTCTGATCTTTTAAAAAGCGTAACGAAGGGTTTGTTAAAATGATTCGGTGTTTGTCTGAATTGACTGTTTGTTTTTTTCTGCAAAGGGAAAATAGTGTCTGTCAGCTCATCAATTGTCATCTTGGGCGACAGGCGTTTGTTGCCTATGCTTACGGGATTCTCGGGTGGGAGTGGCAAATCTCGATTGATTATTTTTTCCAGTTTTCCCATGGCAATTGAATTGCCGCCCAGATATTTAAACTCGATATCGGTAGGGAGAGTATCGGTTTTGTAGCAGCCAAGTACGTCCTTCCACATAGAGGTTAATGTTGCGGTGAGTTCAGCTTTAGTTAGGGGGTCTTTTTTAATCTTGTTCAGCAAGGGATGATCCGGTGTCGGAGGTAAAGGCAGTTCCCGGTAATTGATTTTTCCATTTGGCGTTAATTTGAATTCTTTCATAAAGACAAATTGCGGGTATGCAGCGACTGGTAGCAATGTATCTTTGATATAGGTGCGCAAGTGTGCCTTGGCATCTTCTATGGGGAAGTTCTTGAATTCACTCTTTCTGATGACAAATGCAATCAGGGATGAAGAGTCTTTGTTAGGGATAACAGTGATATTTTCAACACCTGGGTGCGAGCTAATTAAGCTTTCAACGCCATCCAGATCGACAACATTGCCAATTATTTTCTTGATTCTATCCTTTCGTCCAAGAAGTTTGGTTGATAATTTGCCTTCGCGGGTTTTTTGATAGCAAGCAATATCACCTGTTGCATATAGCCTTATTGCGCCGGGATCCATTGGCAGGCAAGGATTAAATTTTTGTAGTATTGGATCAAACTGCATGTAAACAAATTTGCTGTCAGTGAGATCCTGGTTATCTACATATTCAAGGGCAAGTCCAGGTCCTGCAACATATTGCTCGCCAGGTACGCCTATTGGGCATATCTGAAGATTTTTATTGAGTATAAATGTTTGCATGTTATCAATGGGGGCGCCCGACAGTTCCGGATCGTCACCCTCGTGATATTCTTGCAAAGACAGACAAATACCAGTTTCAGTATGACCAAGCCCGTTGATGATTTTGCGAAATTTATTTGCTGCAAGCCAGGCTGCAAATACTCCTGGACTGGGAGCTGCGCCAATACTGATAACAACATCAAGTGGCAGGTCTGATGGGAGTATGCTCATTAAGTCACGTAAAAATACTGCAAAATTTATTTTTTCTTGTCTGCAGATGCGTTCAACGGTGATAGGAGAATAACGTTCTTCATCAGAGCTTAGGTGAACGCATCCATGAGTGACCCATGCTACAAACTGGTCAAAATTAAACGCATCAAATGTTGGTAATGAAGTGCATAATACTTTTGAGCCTTCAGGATAATTTCTTGAGTATAAATAATTAAGCAGGTTGGCAAGACCAGCATGTCCTAAAAGCGATGTTTTTGGAATTCCTGTTGTGGTACCAGATGAGGAATCTTCATATGCTGGCGACCCGGGGGTTAAATCAGGTTTATAAAAAGTTTTATCATAACCTTTAATATCCGCAGAAATGTTTGGATCATCGATATTCAAAATATTTTTATTTTGAAAGAGCGAAGTAGTTTTTTGATCGGTAATGACGAGAGCTGCATGTGCGGCTTCCAGCTTGTGATCCAGTAGTTTTCCGGGAGATGTTTCTAAAGGAACAAAGACTAGCCCAGCTTTCATTGCACCTATGATCATCGCGGGCAAATTTAATGATCGGGTTACGCTTATTGCAACATGATCGCCAGTTTTTAAGTGGCATTCATTACGCAGATAGTTGGCAATCTGGTTAGTGTAATTCTCCAGTTCTCCGTAATTCATGCGCTCTGGCTCCCCGTTCATGGGGTGAAAGACTAGCGCGGGTTTATCTAGTGCTTCTTTTGCGATTTCACTGAAGATTTCTGGCGCGAGTTTTTTGCCAAAGTGGGGTTCCGCAAATGTATTATTAAAATCTTTCTGCAGCTTAATTTCTGAGTCCAGTAATATTGGGATTTCACTTATTCGCGAGTCTGGGTTTTTTGCGATGGTGTTTAAAATATTTTGTAGATGACCTTGTAGATTGTCTATGTATTCATCATCGAATAAATCCGTGTTGAAATTGATAAATCCGTCGCATGAGCCATCGGCAAGGTGATTGAGCTTTAATTCATAGTATGAAAACCCGGTGTATCCAAGATCAAGTTGGGTGGGAGGCGACGCTGTAACATTTTTTAAATTTAAATGTGGAGCTTCTTCATTTACTGTGACTAATATGTCAAACGGCGACATGGTGCGCAGGGCTGATGTCGTATAATCAGGCAATACCGATTGATAAATTTCATCAATGGGTAGTTGTTTGGCGACGGCTACTTTTTGTGTATCTGCGGTTTTACGCAGTAAGTCAATAAATTTGGCATCTTTCTCAAACGGTAGCCGCAAGGTGAGCCAGTTCGCAAAATAATCGACCTGGTTATTGTTGGTCGCGCGGTTTGCATCGGTAGCGCCAATGGTGATGTCGGTGTCGTCAGTGTAGCGATGTAATAATGTGTAAACTGATGCCTGTAAGATCTGCTCCAGGGAAAAGTTGGGCATTTTTGCTTTTAAAGCGGCAACAAGTTTGCTGTCTATGTGTAGTGGTTTATGCTTTCCGTTAAAGGTGAATGCATCGTGGTATGATTGCGGCGTATGCAGCTTGATGATATTCAAATCTTCCAGCTTGGTGCGCCAATAATTGTGCCGCAAAAATTCATCAGCCTTGGTTCCAGTGAGCTTGGTATCATCAATTTGCGGTAATACTATGTTTTGTTTATCGAGGGCAAGATTGTAATGAGTTTCAATTTCACTCAGCATGATTTGTATGGATTTATCATCAGCTATCATGGGGTGAGTCAAAATTACGAATTGGTATTGATTGTTGCTGTTTTTGATTAGGAGCGCGCGCCATAGCGGACCGTTCACCATATCAAACGGTTTGTTTAAAAAATCTTCTGCTTGTAACTCGGATAGCGTGTCTTTGAATTGTGCGAGTGGTTTTTGCGCGAGATGAGATGCATCGAGAGTCTGTATAGGGTTGTCGTTGTTTTTGTAATCCGCAGTTTTGAATCTTGGTTGGTTATTTTCTTCGGTAAGCGAGTTGCGCATCATGTCATGGCGCTTAATCAGCGCGTCAAAGGCTTGTTGTAGCAGTGTGATATCCAGAACACCGTTGAGATCAATCGCCGTGCTGCGATAATGATTGACGCCCTCAGGGTGATGCTGTTGATATTTTAAGTAACTGCCTTGTGCAGAATGCCGCTGGAACATAGTTCAGAACCTCGTTGAATATTTTTTTATAATATTTTTTAAATCAATCAAAAGGGAGTGCTTTGTACTATAAATCATTTTACAAATCCAGAGAAAAAGCCGTGCAAGGAAATGCAGATCTACTGTCTTTGGCGCATCGTGTTTGATTAAGTATTTTTACAGTAAGGGTGAGTGAATGAGAATGTTTTTATGACTGAAGAGAGATGAGGTATTGGGTGGAAGTAATTGCGCGAAAACATTAACACGGTTTGTTATGCATCGCAAGGAATAATTGTTTTTGTTGTTGCAATTACCCGGAACAATATTTGCATTGCTCCGGGTATTTTTGCTGTTAATTTTTTTGTTCAGTGTAGATGAAAATTTTCATAACGCGCTGTACACCCGTTACTTTGCGCGCAATATCAACGGCGATATCAGCTTGCTGCTTGCT
>MGYE01000021.1:0-148 GCA_001801625.1 Gammaproteobacteria bacterium RIFCSPHIGHO2_12_FULL_42_10 | reverse complement strand
CGCCATTTTCCGTGACAACTTTGATAGTACTGGATTGCAAATCCTGGTCAGCAAGCATTTGTCCGCGGATTTTAGTGGTAATCCAGGAGTCACTGGTGCGTGTCAGGGAAGAGGTAGGTCCTTCCAGTGTTAATTGATTGTAAACTTT
>MGYE01000020.1 GCA_001801625.1 Gammaproteobacteria bacterium RIFCSPHIGHO2_12_FULL_42_10 | reverse complement strand
ATCATCGACTCTGCGGTCGTAATAACCATTACCACTAAGTGAATCGTAGTGCGCGATGCTGATGGGCGATGTTTTGAATTGCTCTAAGATGCTCCTGATACGTTGAGCCCCTGTGCTAAGCGTGATTCGGAGTGTACCGTTAATCACGGTTAATGCATTATCGCGCAATATGCTTTCGCTGATTAAATGATCTGGTTGATCGCTACTACTATATATTTCAGTGTATTGCTGGTAAAGAGAACGGTAGAAGGCTTGAAATAATGAAACTGTGGCGATGACGCTTGTCCAGTGCACGTCTGCATGACAAATTGCCAGACAAATGCGCAGTTCATTCGGCACAGCTTCTGGCGTGATGGGTTGTGCTAGAAAATAGCTTGCACATTCAATCAGGCGGTTAGCAATATTTTTTCCAATGGCTTCGTTTTCTTGTAATTGTTTACCATCGCCAAATAATGCAGTCTCTTGGCTAAACACAACGCCTGCCTGATCACCTGATTGTAGGACGATAAAATCATCAAATCGTGGCCATGGCTGGGATTTTGGATGGTCTGATGCATGGGCCGCTATGTAATACTGCATCACGTTATACAACTCAATGTGTTTAGTATATCTTCCGATGCTCATTTGCCGAAACCTTATTTATTTCGCTATGTTCTCCTATTATAGGCGTTTTAGGCGATTTTGTAAATTTTTTATTCATTTTTGAGCTTATGTGATCTCGATCATCTCGAAATCGTCTTTTGTGGCGCCGCATTCTGGACAGCGCCAGAGGGGTGGGATGTCGTCCCAACGGGTGCCTGGCGGGATATTGTCTTCTGGCCAGCCTTGAGATTCATCGTAAATGAAGCCGCAGAGTAGACACATATAGCGTTTGTAAGACATGGACAGGACCTCGTTTGGCGTATTAGAATGCGCTTCTCACTGCTTCGCGCCCTCTCCTCCAGCGTTCTTTGCTGGAGGAGAGGGATGGGGAGAGGAGGCGTTTTTATAACCTCCTTCCCCTAACCCCTTCCTCCTATAAAAAGCATAGGAGGAAGGGGGGGTGACGCGCCTTTATTCAGGCAGATCATACAGGAATCCTTATGCCAAGCTCAAATCAATTATTTAATCTGGCGCAAACGCTCTTCCCGGGTGGCGTGAATTCACCGGTGCGTGCTTTTCGAGGGGTGGGTGGAGAACCTTTTTTTGTGAAGCGCGGGCAGGGCGCTTATTTGGTAGATGTGGAAGGGCGCGAATATGTCGATTATATCGGTTCCTGGGGTGCTTTGGTTGCGGGCCATGCGCATCCGGCAGTTTTAAAAAAAGTGACTGAAACGTTGCAAAATGGACTGAGCTTTGGTGCACCCACGGAACTTGAAATAGCGCTTGCACAGACGATTCGTTCAATGATGCCATCGATCGAGATGTTGCGCTTTGTGAGTTCTGGAACAGAAAGCGTGATGAGTGCGATTCGCGTGGCGCGTGGTTTTACGAAGCGTGACAAGATTATTAAATTTGCAGGTTGTTATCATGGCCATACTGATGCACTCCTTGTTCGTGCTGGGTCGGGTTGTTTAACATTTGGGGTGCCAGATTCGCTCGGTGTGCCAGCTAGTTTTACAGAACATACATTTATTGCAGAATTTAATAATTTAGAAAACGTTGCTGCCTTATTTAAAGCGCATGGCGATGAGATTGCTTGTGTGATTATTGAGCCGGTTGCTGGCAACATGAATTGCATTTTGCCAGTTGAAGGATTTTTGAAGGGGTTGCGAGCACTTTGCGATCAACACGGCAGTCTTTTGATTTTTGATGAAGTGATGACGGGATTTCGTGTGGCATTAGGGGGTGCGCAACAACTGTATGGCGTGACGCCGGACTTAACAACGCTCGGTAAAATTATTGGGGGTGGCATGCCTGTGGGCGCATACGGCGGCAGAGTTGATGTGATGCGTAGTGTTGCGCCATTGGGTGCTGTTTATCAAGCGGGAACACTCTCGGGCAATCCAATTGGGATGGCCGCAGGTCTTGCAACGTTAGAACTTGTTCAGGCACCGCATTTCTATGAAGCATTAACAGCACAGACAACACGCTTGGCTGAAGGATTAATGCATGCAGCAGGTGCTGCTAATATTAACAGTCGTGCGGTTTCGATAGGTGGCATGTTTGGATTGTTCTTTATGGATGCGGCATTGCCACAGAATGAACAGGAAACAAAACGCGCTGATGTGGCTACTTTTAAACGATTCTTTCATGCGATGCTGGAAGAGGGTGTGTATTTTGCCCCCTCTGCTTTTGAATCAGGATTTGTGTCTTCTGCGCATTCGGATGTGGTGATTGAGAAAACGTTGGAAGCGGCGGGGCGGGTGTTTGAGAAGATGGCTGTAGGAGAGGAGGCTGACTCTGCAATTTGAAGCACTTTCTTTGTGGTTGCACACGGGCCCTTCGCAAGCTCAGGCGAGGGCGTGGTAGAGGAGATGGTGGCGTTGCAGGCGTTTGAGGGGTTTCAGGTGTTATGAATGGGTGTTTAGCCTTGGTTATGCACCGTTAAAGATTGATCGATCAATTGAGCGTAATTTAGCATTTTTGTTGAGATGCTTTTGTCTAGATTCATGTTTGCGCATTCCAAATCATGAATAAAGATATTGTCATACCAACTAACTTTATAAATAAACCCTGAATTCCGACTACCTTCGATTGATATGCTGTATTGCTTTTGGTAGCGGTACTTCAGCATCGGGAACAATATTGACGCCACTAATGGGTTTCGGCATTGCGCTAAAATTAAAATTATTCGTCGTCTGAGCAAAGGAAAATATCGGCGTTATTAGCAATAAAACAAATAAGTAAACATCAGATCTCATAATCATGCATCCCACCAGCCGTCATATATACTACAGTCGGTTACATCAGTGATATCTATTAATCGAGGTCGGTCAGACTCCATCATCCAGTGATATCCAACAACCCTCCATTCACCAGGAGACCACGCTTCTCCCCAGTGTACCGCCGCAGATCTCCATGTAACTTGCCACGTCAGATTCTAGTGCCTCGCGTAATGGCGCAAAACTATGGTTTTACTACTACTAGTATGACAATCGCCACTAAAAATAGAATGGGTACTTCATTTAAGATGCGATAAAAAGTTGCGCTATGTGTGTTGCGGTTTGCTTTGAAAGCGTTCTGCAGACGCATGAGGTAGAAGTGGTAGAGCATGAGTAGTGCAACGAGTGTGAGTTTTGCGTGCATCCAGCTCATTTTCATATAGCCACTCATATTATAATGAATTAGCCATAATCCAAAAAATATGGTAAAAAATAGACCAGGCATCATGATGCCGTAGTAGAGTTTTCGTTCCATGATTTTAAATCGTTCAAGACTGATCGCGTCATGAGCTTCTGCGTGATATACAAACAGTCTTGGTAGATAAAATAATCCTGCAAACCAAGTGACCATAGAGATGATGTGCAGTGATTTGATCCAAAGCATTGATAATGCGACCGTTGGTTGTTGATATTGTGTTGATACGATGGTAGCAATAAGTAGATGAGGTATGCAAGATGTCTGAAGCGCTGATTTTTACTGATAATGCCTTTGAAATGGTTTGGGCGTTAATGCGGGAAGAAAATAATTTTAATTTGAAATTGCGCGTTTATGTGACGGGTGGTGGTTGCTCTGGATTTCAGTATGGTTTTAGTTTTGATGAGGTCGTTGCAGACGATGATACGGTTGTTGGGAAAACAGTTGATGAAAATACAGTCCAGCTTTTAGTAGATCCCTTGAGTTTGCAGTATTTACGAGGCGCAACGATCGATTACGATACGGTTGATGAGAGTTTTGTGATTATCAATCCTAATGCTAAAACTACTTGTGGGTGTGGGTCTTCGTTTGCAGTGGAGTAGGGCTGTGCGCAGGCTGGATTGCTTCGTCTTAAAGAGCGCTCCTCGCAACGACAGGTTATCGTAACGACGAGGTATGTTGTGGTGGGAATGGGGATGACAGGTTAGCGTAGCAAATGCACGCCTTGTATCATTACCATCGCAAATAAACCTGCCACGACATCATCTAGTATCATGCCAAATCCATTGTTGATGTGTTGATCGATCCATCGAATGGGCCATGGTTTCCAAATATCAAATAGCCGAAACAATATAAATCCTAAAATAATCCAGCTGATGCCATAGGGTGCATTAATCATGGTTACAAAAAAACCAGCAAATTCATCAATGCACATACCTGGGTGATCATGTTCGTGAATTTTGCGACTGATGTAGTCAGAGAGTACACTGCTTGCCGCGATAAAAAGAATGACAAATAAAATGTAATACGTGAGTGATAGGTTGCGTAATAGTAAATAGCAAGGAATAGCAACGAGTGTGCCAAACGTGCCGGGTGCAATCGGAATGGCGCCACTGCCTAGGCCAAATGCGAGAAAATAAAGTGGATTGTACCAAACAGCTTTTGGAATAGGTGCACGTGGTTTGGAAGCACGTTTGAGTTTATTAAAAATGTTGATAGCCAGTTGTGGGGCCATGGTATTTTTTTCCGTTTGAATAAATGAGGGTGAAGCGTGTTTTGATATTAAAAGCTGTTGTTATTTTTGTTTGTATACCCTGTCGTTGCGAGGAGTGTTTTTTACGACGAAGCAATCCAGTAGACGTCGCTGCATGCTGGATTGCTTCGTCGTAAAAAACACTCCTCGCAACGACAGGGTATATGGGTGCAGATAGCGCATTCGCGGGATGACAAGCTGTCATCTCGCCAATACAAGTGTAACGACAATCCAACGTTCGTAATGCTTTTTCTAATTGTTTGCGTTTGCCAGGTGGGATTGTAAAGCACAATTCGTAATCATCACCTGCAGTGAGCGCTAACGAAATCGCTTTTTCAGATGAAACAATTTGTTTCATCATTTGCGAGCGAGGTAGTTGATCGACGTAGAGCGTAGCATTTGTGTTGCTTGCTTCAAGAATATGTCCGAGATCACTGGCTAATCCGTCTGAAACATCAATGGCTGCTGTTGCAAGTGTGAGGATGCGCTGGCCACAATCGATGCGTGGTTCTGGACAATACAGGCGTTTTAGCAGTGTCTTTTGATAACGAGTAGGGATGGAGATTTTTTTTTGCAAATATTGCAGCGCAAGGCCTGCATCGCCTAACGTGCCAGTCACATAAATAAGATCGCCAGGTTTTGCGCCACTACGCAGTAGCGCACGATTTTTTGGTAAGAAACCAAGGGCCTGTATGGTGATTGAGAGTGGGCCGCGTGCTAAATTGCCGCCGATGAGCGCAACTTGATGTTGCTTTGCTAGTTTAAAGAGCCCACGACAAAATGCTTGAAGCCAAGCTTTGTCGGTATTGGGTAGCGTTAAAGCAAGCGTCATCCACGCAGGTGTTGCACCCATGGCCGCTAAATCGCTGAGATTAACGGCGAGTGCTTTGTGGCCGATATAGAGTGGGTCGGTTTTTTCAAAGAAATGATGATTCGCGACCAGTGTGTCTGTGGTGATGGCGAGGGTGTGATGGGTGGGGGGTGTAACGATTGCGGCGTCATCACCGATACCACGGTTGATATCTGTACGTTGGTGTATTTGCTTCGCAAAATAATGCTGGATGATTTCAAATTCGGTCATAAGCTATGTGGGCGTACCGTTCTTGCAATCTGATCTAAAATGCCATTTACAAATTTGTATCCCTCACCCGATCCGTATTGTTTCGTTAGTTCTAGCGCCTCATTGATGATAACGCGATAAGGGATATCGGGGCATTTCATGAGTTCATAGGTAGCAAGGCGTAAGACGGCTTGTTCAATGAGATCGACATCTTCAATTGAACGTTTTAAAAAGGGCGCAATGATTTGGTCAATTTCAGGTTGATTAGCTGGGATATTATGTAATAGCTGTTGAAAGTAAGTGCGATCAAATTTTTGTTTTTCATATCGTTTAGAAAATTCTATTTCAATTGCATTGATGGACGTTTTTGCAATTTGCCATTGATAGAGGGCCTGCAGCGCGTATTGGCGCGCATAATGGCGAGCAGACGGGCTAAAGCGACTAGGCTTTTCTTGTGCGGGATCTTTTTTTAGTTCGTTTGTCATGACGTGTTAATTTAGTAATTTCTCGTTGAAACTCGTTAATGTCTTGGAAACATCGATAAACAGAAGCAAATCTGACATAGGCGACTTGATCTAGTTGATGTAATTCTTCCATTACCCACTCTCCCATCTGAGAGGAAGGGATTTCTCTTTCGCCGCTCGTTGTAGCCTTGCGAATGAGTCGAGCAATTAGCGTTTCGATTTGTTCTACGCTAACTGGCCGCTTTTCTAATGCGCGGACGATGCCCGCTCTTAGTTTTGCTTCACTAAATAATGCGCGTCGTCCATCGCGCTTAATGATGCGTGGTAGCGTGAGTTCTGCAGTCTCATAGGTTGTGAATCGTTCTTTACAACGTAAACATTCACGTCGTCTGCGCGTTTGATTGTTTTCACGAATCAGACGTGAATCGATGACTTTTGTTGCTTCTCTGGAGCAAAATGGGCAGTGCATGCGTAGCCCTCAATGTTACTTTTTCCTTTCCAACAACTGACGCGTTAAATCTCTTAATGCGTTCGCTCTATCGCCCAAGTAATTAATAGCTTCTAGTGCCTCTTGATAAAGCGTTTGCACAGTATCTTTTGCGGCAGACAAGCCTGTGATTTTGGGGTAGGTAATTTTGCGATTAATAGTGTCGGTATCTTTTGTTTTTCCGAGTAGCGCAGTTTCTGCTTCCATGTCTAGTATATCATCTTGAATCTGGAAAGCGAGGCCCAGTGCTTTGCTGAATCGCATGAGTGCCTGCTGATTAAATGCATCGTCATCTTTAGAGGCTAAACGGCCTAATTCAATGCAGGCAGAAAATAACATACCGGTTTTTAATTGATAAATATTCGTGAGTAAGTCGATTGAGATATCGCGATCGTGCATGATAGTGATATCAAGCGCCTGTCCTGCTGCCATGCCATAAGGTCCACAGGCTTCGGTTAGTGTGGTAATCATTCTGTTGCGTCTTTCTGGTTTTAATAAAGGCGCTGGATGACCGGCCATGATTTGGATAGCAAGGGTGTGTAGCGAATCGCCTGCCAAGATGGCAAGTCCCTCACTGAAAGCGCGATGACAGCTTGGTTTGCCACGTCTAAGATCGGCGTTATCCATCGCGGGGAGATCATCGTGGATGAGTGAGTAGGCATGAATGAGTTCCACGACGCTGGCTGGGATATCTAAATTTTCAAGTGGCGCATCGAAAATGGCGCCCGTTGCGTAGACCAATAAAGGGCGAATATGTTTACCGCCGTTTAACAAGGTGTAAGCCATTGCGGCTTTCAGTTCGGAGGCGGGGATGCCCGCGAGATACTGATGGAAGAGTTGCTCGGTGCGGGGTTTTGTTTGTTCGGATAATGTTGCTAGGCTTAGTTCATGTAGTCGTGTTGTCATGGGGAGAATTGCCTTTTTCATTGCCATAGGAGTGGAGCGTCCCTTCACCATCTTCTTGTAATAAAATTTTAACTTTTTGCTCTGTTTCTTCAAGCGTTTTTTGGCAGTGTTTGATGAGTGTGATGCCGCGCTCAAACTGTGCGAGTGATTGTTCTAAACTGAGATTGCCGTGTTCCATGGTATCGATTAGTTTTGTCACTTCAGTGAGTGATTCTTCTAGTGTTGGTAATTGATCGGGTGCTTTTGCCATGTGGGTGTTCCTATCTCTTTCATCGTCTGACTGGGAAGGTAACGCATCTTGAATCAAGATACAACATTGCCTATTCATTTAAACGAGCGTTGACTGTGAAAATACAGCGACGCTGCGTCTCTCAGTTGGCGAAGATGCGGAAGCACTTTGCTTGGGAGCTAGATGAAATAATCGTTGAGGTGCTTGCGCCATATTGTATGGGCTGGTGATTTGACTAGATGCTGTAGGCTTCTCTGAAGCAGCAAGATGTAGCTGATTTATTTGCTGAGCAGTGACGGCCTGAAAATGTTGAAAGAGTGCCTGCAAATTATCGCTACCGTCTCGTTTGATTAACAGTTGGAGATAACGCAGATATTTGTCGGATGAGGCGCGATCGCTTGAGGGCGTGAGGTTCATTGTTTGAATGTCTGTCGTAATAAATTTATCTATACAGTCGCGAAATTGAGGTTTTGTCGCAGCATAGTCGAACACAGCTGAAAATCTAAGAAATAATTGTATGATGCCGAAATGCCGACGATTGAAAGCAGTATGAAGCGCATCATATTGATTGGCGATGATCTTGGATTCTGCATCAAACGCTCGCAGCGCTTCTCCTATCCCATCGTAATCGCCCAGTTCAATGCATGACAAAAATGTTTTCTCGAAGTGATTTGCAAGGACGGGATGGTATTCTTCGACGCCTAGTTGTGTAAAATAAATAGGAGCATCAACGATGAACTCGAATATGCCTGCTTTGTTACCTATAAAAATACGTATGGCATCGGTTTCAGTCTTATACCTCAAGCGATTATATTGGTCTTTGCCATGTTCAAATTCTCCTGTAAATCGCATCACCTCTGTGATTGATGCAATGACTGTAGAGTGAATGCCGCGGTCTAGAAAGAAACGAGCCACTTCTGCGGCTATGCTATTTTTTTGTCCCTCTCCGCCGCGACAACCCCAAAGAGCAATGGTGATGCTATCGCCAGCACGCAAGACGCTATTGTCGGCAATGAGCCTGTTAATGTTGTGAGCGCCATATTGAACAGGTTGTTTGTCTAACTCTAATGATGTTTGAGAGCAATAATCGCCGCCTAGTGCATGTATTCCAGGAGGCATGTCACTCAGTTCGTAACCTGCAATATGAACGATGCTGCCATTTTTAATCTTGGCTAAGTATTGCATGTCATCTTGCCTTGCCTTGTAATCTCGCTGTATGTGAATGACGGGATAATGTAGGGTTTTGCCAGTGGTTGTTGCGGTATATTCAGGGTGCGCTTCGCGAGCAACCACCATTTCTTTGGCGGGCGTTGAAATGCTAATGACAACACCAAGTTGTCTCTTACTCTCACGAAAAGATTGTTCAAAAATAATGGATATTTTTTTTAAATTTGCGAGATAAACGTGAATGCCTGCAATATTTTTTTCTGAGAGTGCCATTTGATTCGCGCAAGCGAGAAACAATAAATTATGACAGACTGATTGTGCTGCTAAGATGTAGTCTGCTAGTGTTTCGATAGATTTGATAGGCAGGCCTTCTTCGCTATCATCGAGTGCATCTTGAAGGATCTCTGGTATTTCACAACTGCGTGGGATGACAGAATCGTAACTTTCTGTAAAATAATCCCATAAATCACACTCAACAATAGGGGCGCTATCCGCGTGGGGGGTTTGTAAAATGCAGCAGTCGCGTAAAGCCTGATAGGCAGCAGTCAATACAGAGACGACATAACGTTTAGAATGTTCTGAGGCGTGCTGTTGAAAGGCCATGGTTTCTGGTTCTGGTTGATCTGATGAACGCGGATCTTCGGATGACGAGTCGCTGGATTCTACATTGTCGGTTGGTTGTGTTGCGGATTTTTTAAATAATTTTCGTAAAAAAGCCATGATGATGCTCCGGTGTAGAAATTTGATGACTCATTCATGCAAGATACCAGACCCCGCACTTGTTGCGGGGTTTGGTGCGTGCCATCCATATGACAATGTATTTAGATTATTGCAGATTGCTGTGTAAGGTGTGCGCTCATTGTCCTTGTGCCAAAGTATACCCCAGCTCTCCATCAAACGTGTATAAATTTTCGGTTTTAATCACATCCCATCCCAACGCATCAATTTGTTGTAAGAGTTGTATGATGGCATCGTGTTTAATAGCAGTTAAGTTTTTTATTGCTGTTCCTGATTGAAAGCGGCAGCAAGCATGGCGAAGGTAGGGGTCTTGAATGGTGCTGTCAGGCCAGATTTTCAAACCGCGACTGGTGATCACGATGAGTTCTAATGCGCTCTTTAATGCTTGCAATTGATGCGCAAGATCATCTGCAGGAATATCGGTTGGATTGTCGATAAAAATATCGACGCCAACTAATGTTTTTTTGCTACGGATTTTCGGACGACCGCCATAACAAACGATTTTTGCATAAGCGCCAGATTTATATTCTACAGGGGTGAAGTGATGCGGCGTGGCGCCTAAACGTTCAATGACAGCAGCTGCAAATGCTTGAGTACCTACTTTTTGCTTGCTGAATGCTTGAGAGTAAATATCGCCCGTGTGAATGCCATCTTCCAATGTTTTAAGCCAGGCATTTTCAATGAGCGCAGCTGTTTCTGGTTGGTTAATGTGAATGAGCATTTGTACAGCGCCCAGCAATAAACCAGAAGGGTTCGCAATATCTTTGCCTGCAATATCAGGTGCTGAACCATGTATTGCCTCAAACATGGCCATTTGGTTACCAATATTGGCAGAGCCTGCTAATCCGACTGATCCTGCAACAAGCGCTGCAACATCTGAGATAATATCTCCATATAAATTTTCGGTGACGATGACATCAAAACGCTCTGGATTCGTTGCAATGAAGGCTGTGCCTATATCGACAATATAATGTTCATGTTGAATGTCAGGATATTCGGCGGCGATTTCATTAAAGACACGATGAAAAAGCCCATCAGTCATTTTCATGATGTTGTCTTTACTAAAGCAAGTGACTTTTTTACGATTAAATTTGCGAGCATATTCGAAGGCATAATGAACAATGCGTTCTGAGCCAGGTCGTGAGATGAGTTTTAAGCACTGGTAAACTTCATCTGTGCCGCGATGTTCAATGCCTGAATAAGTGTCTTCCTCATTTTCCCGAATAATGACAAGATTCATATGAGGACAGTGTGTTGCGACATAAGGCGCGTAAGCGACACATGGACGAACATTAGCAAATAACCCTAAGGTTTTTCTAATGGTGACGTTTAAGCTTTTATAGCCACCGCCTTGCGGTGTTGTAATCGGCCCTTTGAGTAATACTTTAGTGCGTATGAGCGATTGCCAAGCAGTATCAGGGATACCTGAGGTATTGCCCGCTAAATAGGCTTTTTCGCCGACCTCAATCACAGTAGGCGCAATGTGGGCCTGTGCAGCCTCTAAGATTTTGAGTGTTGCCTGCATAATTTCAGGACCAATGCCATCGCCATAGGCGATGGTAATGGGTGTATTAATGGCCATCGATTACACCTGTTTGATCGAGTAGTGCTGCGATGATCTTTTCCATTTGCATGACACGCGAGCCTTTGACAAGCAGCGTTGTTTTATCTTGCACAAGTGGTTTCACAGCATTGATTAAGTCGGATTGTTTTTCAAAATGTAATGCATCTTTACCAAATTGACGGGTGGCTTGATAGGACCAGTTGCCGTAGGTAAAGAGTGCATCAATTCCTTGTGCGCGAATTTTTTCGCCGATTGTTTTATGCCAGGCTTCCGCTTCTTGGCCGAGCCCATGCATATCGCCTAGTATGAGTATTCTTTTATTTTTAAAAGTAGCTAAGGTTTCAATCGCAGCTTGCAGTGAATAGGGGTTGGCATTATAAGTGTCATCAATGATGACCGCACCGTTTTGTAAGTGATGCCGATGCAGTCGACCCGGAGCGGATAATGTATTTTGGATGCCTGCTGCGATGCTGTTTAAGTCAATACCCACCGCAAGGGCAGCTGCGGTTGCAGCCAACGCATTTTGTACATTGTGTTTGCCTAATAAAGGCGAGTGTACTGCGATATCGCCTTTTGGGGTATGTAATGTAAAATATTGTTCTGGTGTTTCTGTGTGACAGGTAGCGCGAACGCTTGCTTCTGGATGAAAGCCAAAACTGATGATGCGATGTGGGCTAGCTGCTTTTTGCCATTCGTGAAAAAAGGTGTCGTCTCGATTTAAAATAGCCACCCCGTTTTCCTGGAGACCAACAAAGATTTCTGCTTTTGCACGAGCAACTCCTGCAATATCACCCAACCCTTCCAGGTGGGCGGCAGCAGCATTGGTAATGATTGCAACGGATGGTTCTGCTAATTGTGTTAATGCTTTTATTTCGCCAAAGTGGTTCATTCCCATCTCGATGACGGCAAAGCGATGCATCTTGTTTAGTTGAGATAAGGTAAGCGGTAAGCCAAGATGATTATTAAACGATTTGGCAGTTGCTAATACTTGTGCGGCATCACCCTTGCAAGCTGCGATGAAGATATTAGCAATAATATTTTTTGTGGTGGTTTTACCATTGCTGCCGGTGACAGCGATGGCAGGCAAATGAAATGTTTTGCGCCACGCAAAACTGAGTTTAGCCATTGCATCAACCACATCAGGTACGATAAGCTGCGGGAGCGTTGAGGCGAGTGGGTGAGTAACGATGGCAACGGCCGCTCCTTGGTTTTTAGCTATTTCGAGAAAATCATGACCATCTGTTGTTGTCCCCTTGAGCGCGATAAAGGCGTTTTTTGGGACTAAAGTGCGTGTATCAATTGATAATCCGTGAAAGGTTTGTCCGGGATGAGCCTTGTTGATCGTCGCTTTGAGAAGATGGGCCGCTTCTTCGAAGGTCATGTGTATCATAATAGTGTGTTTATCCGGGATGGGGAGTAGATAGTATAAACACAAAATTGACCTTTATCATTAGTCTTTCTACAATGACGTCACAATTTAAGGGCGATTAGCTCAGCGGGAGAGCACTACCTTCACACGGTAGGGGTCAGTGGTTCGAAACCACTATCGCCCAATTAATTTTGCAATATAAGCAGGCACCTCATGGTTCGTACTCGATTTGCGCCTAGCCCAACTGGCTATTTACATATAGGGGGTGTGCGTACGGCACTTTATGCCTGGCTTTATGCGCAGAAGATGAAAGGCCAATTTATTCTGCGCATTGAAGATACGGATCTTCTACGCTCTACCGAGGCCTCTGTCCAAGCCATTTTAGATGGCATGGCTTGGTTGCGGTTAAATTATGATGAAGGGCCGTTTTATCAAACCAAGCGTTTTGATCGTTATCATGCCGTGACACAGCAATTCTTAGACGACGGGAAAGCCTATCGTTGTTATTGCTCCAAAGAAAGACTCGAGCAATTACGAACTGCGCAAATCGCCAATAAAGAAAAACCGCGTTATGACGGCCACTGTTTGAAGCAAACCGCCGTACAATCTGGCAGTTTTGTTGTTCGTTTTAAAAACCCAACGGAAGGTGCTGTTGTTTTTGAGGATCTAGTACATGGCCCGTTATCTTTTGAAAATACTGAATTAGATGATCTTGTGATTGCACGTTCAGATGGTGTGCCCACTTATAATTTCACGGTGGTAGTCGATGATTGGGATATGCGCATCACGCATGTGATACGAGGTGATGATCATATTAACAATACGCCTCGCCAAATTAATATTTTAAAAGCATTGGGTGTAAAACCGCCTCAGTATGCTCATGTGCCGATGATTTTGGGGGGTGATGGTAAGCGATTGTCTAAGCGTCACGGTGCAGTGAGTGTGTTGCAGTATCAAGAAGAAGGGTATTTGCATGAGGCATTATTGAATTATTTAGTACGCTTAGGATGGTCTCATGGCGATCAAGAAATTTTTTCTATTAACGAATTGATTGAGTATTTTGATATTAAAGAGATCAATAAATCGCCTGCTGCTTTTAATCAGGAAAAATTATTGTGGTTGAATCAGCACTATATTAAAACAGGCGATGTAGATTATTTAGCATCCCAATTAAAATGGCAGCTTGAAAAGATAGGGGTTGTGATCTGTGATTTACCTAAACTCACTGATGTTGTGAATGCACAACGTGAGCGTGCAAAAACGCTGCATGAAATGGCGCTGAAAAGCCGTTTCTTTTATGAAGAGCCTGTTATCACTGATGCAATACGGCAACAGATTCCTATAGAGATTAAACCTTTTTTAATCATGGTGCGTGATCGATTGTTAGCATTGGCTTCTTGGGAGAAGGCCGCTATTCATGCGGTACTCATTGAGACTGCAGAAGCGAATCAGCTGAAATTAGGCAAACTAGCGCAACCTATCCGATTGCTCGTCACAGGTGGCACTGTTTCTCCCCCAATTGATCTCACTTTAGAGTTGATAGGTAAAGAACGCGTGATAGCGCGATTGGGTTGAGAATGAAATAATCTGTTAAGCGTTGTAGACGGTCGATGATAGCTCGAATTTCAGTTGGAATGAGCCTTTTCTGTCTTGATGTGAAAGGCATACAACAATCGTTCTTTGAAATAGCGTTTTAGTTGACAAATCAAGGTAAATCTTCTTAAAATCGCACTCTCGCACATTTTAGGGGCTATAGCTCAGCTGGGAGAGCGCTTGCATGGCATGCAAGAGGTCGCCGGTTCGATCCCGACTAGCTCCAGAAGTATTCTGTCCCCATCGTCTAGAGGCCTAGGACATCGCCCTTTCACGGCGGTAACACGAGTTCGAATCTCGTTGGGGACATTTTTTTAGTTACTCATGAACCAAGCATGTTAACTCGAGGTCTATCATCCTAAATTCGGCATCCAGAATCTTATGCTGATCAGCGGATTGTAAAACGCAGCAAGTAGGGTGTGCTTGTGTGTTGTTATTAGAACGCGTAAAATCATTTTATTCATTCATGTTATGCCTGTCCGTTAGGGGAAGAGCATGATCGGCAGTTTAAAAACAAAAATGAACCACAGTTGGCGTTGGCGATGCCAGATTGCTTGTGGTTTTATTTTTTCATTTTTTAAACGATTAAGGAATGCTAATCATGTTCAATTATCATCTGATTCTGCGATATATTGCGGCCACGCTGGCTAGTTTTTTTCTTGCAACGACCTTTGCCTATTCTGCTGCACCTGTCTTAAAAACGCTTGCGATTACACAAATCGTGAGCCATGCCTCACTTGATAAGGTACAGCGTGGCATTGTAGATGAACTGATCGGTCGCGGATACCAACCTGATAAAACGGCGCGATTTGTTTTTGCGAATGCTGAAGGCAGTGCCGTTGTCGCAGCGCAAATTGCAGGACAGTTTGTGGCGTTACACCCTGATGTCATTATTGCGATTGCAACACCTTCAGCGCAGGCTGTTGCACATGCTATTGCTGGGACGACTATTCCGTTGGTTTTTGCAAGTATCTCGGATCCTGTGCAAGTAAAGTTAGTCACTCATCTAGAACATCCTGGCATGAATATCACCGGCACACGCAATGTGACGCCGATGGATCAGCAAATTGTTTTTATGCAGCAGTTTTTGCCTAATTTGAAGACGATTGGGATTGTTTTGAATTATGGTGAGGCCAATTCAGTAGATCTTTTAAAAGCGATCACGGATCAGGCAAAAAAAGCCGACATCACAGTGATTGGTTCTGCCGCATCAAATTCTGCTGATGTTGGTTTTGCAACAGCTAATTTGGTTGGCAAGGTAGATGCCATATTTTTATTGCAAGACAATACAGTGGCTTCCGCATTGCCTGCTTTGCTCAAAGTTGCGAATGAACACAAGATGCCTGTTTTTTCAAGTTATGTTGATGCTGTGACTAAAGGCGCATTGGCAGGTCTCGCATTTGACGAATATGCGATTGGCAGGCAAACGGGAAAAATGGCTGTTGCTATTTTGCAAGGTGCAAAACCGGGTGATTTGGCAGTAGAAGATCCGAAAGATATTGAACGCATGATTAATTTAAAGACTGCAAAGATGTTGCAAATCAAGGTTAGTGAGAGTGTGATGCGAGGCGCTAAGATTGTTACGTAACGACACATAGAGCGGGGTCTTCACATGCTAAAACGAGATATCTCAACCACCAATGTGCTGGTTGCATCAGCGGGTGGGATGATTGGTTCTGGGTGTTGGTCCCATTTGCTTACTGGCAATGCGTAAATTGCGGCCGACGTTACATCGTCCTTTTAGGCTTTCTTATAGTCTTATCTCATGCCATCTTGCATTTTATGCGTGCAATTTAATGTTGTATTGGTGTGGCTTTGAAATTATTTGGAAATTATATGTAGCCATTATGATAGGGCTTGTGATGACGCTTATTCATCAGCGAAAAAATATATTGGCTTGCTCGATGAATTTGTATGGGTTTTTATTTTATATGACAGTGCTTTTGTTACTTGCTTACGTCGGTTCTTTTGGCGGCATTGGTTTATTGGCCTTTCCACACGATGTTTTAGTTATTTTGCCTTTTAGTATCTGCATGCTGTATGGTTCGCAACGTTATTTGTTGCTATCAGTCAATATTGACATTTTAGAGAGAGCTGAGCTAGAAACTGCATGATAATTTTATTAACGAGTGTGATCGGACTTGGATTAATTTATGGATTGGTTGCGCTAGGTGTTTATTTAACTTTTCGTGTCATTAACTTTCCAGATCTTTCGGTGGATGGATCATTTCCGCTGGGTGCTGCAACGGTTGCAACTTGCATTATGCATGGCGTTGATCCGGTGCTGTCTACTGTCTTTGCCGTGATCGCCGGTATGCTTGCAGGATGCGTGACGGGCTGTTTGCATGTTTATTTACGGATCATGGGATTGTTGGCTGGCATTCTCACCATGACGGCACTTTATTCGGTGAATATACGCATTATGGGTCGACCCAATGTTGCCTTGCTAGATATGGCAACGGTGTTCCCAAGTCACGCTTCTGAATTGTGGATTTTGCTCGGTATTGTTCTTGCAATCATCATAGCGCTTATGTTTTTTTTGGCATCGCACGCAGGTCTTGCATTGCGTGCAGTCGGTGCGAATCCGCTAATGAGTCGTACTTATGGCGTGCACATTGGCAAGATGAAAATTTTGGCATTATCATTAAGTAATGGATTGGTTGCATTAGCGGGTGCACTTTTTGCAGAAATGCAAGGATTCGCCGATGTATCGCTTGGCACGGGCACAATTGTGATTGGGCTTGCATCCATTATGCTGGGCGAGGCAATCACTGGTGTAAGAAATATCAAGATTGATTTAATCGGTTGTTTAATTGGATCGCTGCTTTATCGTTCAGCCATTGCTTTTGCATTAAATAGCTCAATCTTCGGGTTGCAAGCATCTGATTTGAATGCGATTACAGCGGGATTAGTGGTGCTCGCATTAGTCATACCCCGCTTATTGGGTTCCCTCCCTAAGAGGGTTAGGATAAGGGGATAACATACATGATCATGCTTAACAACATCAGTGTTATTTTTGATAAACAGACCGCACTTCAGAGAGTTGCATTAGATCATGTGAGCCTTGCAATGAGGCCCGGTGATTTTATTACAATTATCGGCAGTAATGGCGCTGGAAAATCTACCTTGCTGAAATTAATTGCAGGCGAAGTGCGACCAGCACATGGAAAGATTTTTTTTGACTCAATCGATGTCACGCATGTTTCCGTAGAAGAACGTGCTGCTTATATTGGTCATGTTTATCAAGATCCACGATTGGGGACGTGCGTTGATTTTACAGTTGAAGAGAATTTGGCATTTGCTGCAGAGCGAGGGAAACAACGTGGACTGCGTTTAGCTTGTAATCGCAAAATGCGGTCACTGTATCGAGCGTTACTTAAGGGTGCAGCATTAGGCCTGGAGAATCGTTTATCAGATAAGGCGATGACGCTTTCAGGTGGGCAACGACAAGCGTTAAGTTTAATGATGGCGACCTTTCAGCTGCCAAAAATATTATTATTAGATGAGCATACGGCAGCGCTTGATCCAAAAACCGCTAAAAATATTTTAGCGGTTACAAAAAAAATTGTTGCCGATCATCACATCACAACTTTGATGGTAACACATCATTTATTACATGCATTAAACATGGGTAATCGTACGATCTTGATGCAAGAGGGTAAGATTATTCGTGATTTTGATGAAGCAACACGCGCCAAGATTAAACCAGAAGAGATGATTGAGTATTTCTAGATACGTTATTGTACCTCCTGAACATAAATCATATGGTTCTATTCCAGCAGAAGAATTAATCCCAATTATGATGAAACATATTAATGCTGAGTATTATGTTGCGCTACTCAGTGCAGCGGGATTTTATGGTGCTTCACACCAAAAGCCTATGGTTTTTCAGGTTGTCACTAATAAACGAATTAAGCACTCATTAAAATTTGGTCAGGTCCAGATAAAGTTGATCTACAAAAAAGCTTTAGCCAATTTGCCTATTAAAGATTTTGTTGTCAGTAGTGGTTATTTAAAAGTTGCAACACCTGAATTGATAGCCATCGATTTGCTGAAATTTCCAAAACATGCAGGTGGTATGAATAACATCGCTACTGTCTTATCTGAGCTCATAGAAAGCATTGATGTTCAAAAGCTTATAGAGCTTGCTGAACATGTAGGCGAATGTTATCAGTTGCAACGTCTAGGCTACATTATAGAAAAAATAGATGTGATGGATGACGATATAAAGAGAACGATTATTGATGTGCTCGCAGAATATGTATCATCTCACGTGAAATCCTATGCACCACTTTCATCTAGCATATCAAAGATCGGCCATCCGCGATGTAGGAAGTGGAGAATTATTGAAAATACCGACTTTGAGAGTGACTTATGATCCCAGAAAATTTTATTGAACAATGGCACAGCTTTGTTAAATGGCGGACGCTCCCGCAAGTAGAGCAAGATTTAGTGATCAGCAGAGTTTTAGTTGATTTATACAATGAACCTTATATAAAAGATGCGCTTGTGTTTCGATGACTATTGTTATTGAAACACCCAGACTCATTTTAATCGTGCCTGCTAATATTCGTTCCATAAGAGAGTGCCTCTTCATCTACTTTATTCTGCAGTAGATGAAGAGCGGCACAACAACTAACTGCTCAGACATTATTTTATTTTTTGTTTTATTATTTTATTGTTATTATTATTTTATTATTAATATTTTTATAAAATATGATTTCGTCCGGAAATCATCTATTTATCGTTAATGTCTGGTTTTGCAGTTAGCTTTTGCCCATTTTTTTGCACGCGCATGCAGCGTACAAAGAATCTTATCCATGCGTTGCAGTGTTACGCGCGCAGGGATGTGACTTTTTGTTAATGCCTTAATTGATTTACGTATACCATCAGTCAAAATCTTACCTGTTGTTAAGTGGTGATGATGTTTTGCGTGCGTTTTCGTATGTGTATGCGTTTTCATTTTTTTATTCTCCTTGTTTTGTCTGTAAATTCACTATAGCACCGAATGGATTAACCTGCGTATTGGGAGGAACCCTTGATTGTTTGTAATATGTACAATTTATGAACATAATAACATGACCTGCTCATTATTTTCTGGTATACTACGTGCTATGCAACAGGTTATTAGCGTATCAAAATATATATTATTCATAGTGTTAAGTTGTTTATTTTTACTTGCCGGAGATTTTGTTTACACAACTGTGACCGGCGTAAGCATACTTGATACTGTGATAGACGATACAAGTGACTCAACCGTTTGGGGGAGCATGCGTCGTGAATTTATGTTGGATCATCAGGTTGATTCAGCGCGTGTTCGCATTGAAATTCGTAAATGGTTGGCAGACCCTGATAGACTCAATCATATTTTAAAAGCCGCTATCCCTTATATCGATTTTATTCATCAAGAGACACAAGAGAAGGGGTTGCCAGCAGAGTTGGCGTTGATTCCTGTTATCGAAAGTGAATTTAATCCCAATGATCATTCTAACAAAGGGGCAGTTGGTCTTTGGCAGCTGATGCCTCAAACTGCACGTGAATTAGGTGTAAAAACAAGATCTGGACACGACGAACGTCGTAATGTGACTGCATCGACGCTTGCAGCGCTTACCTATTTTCAGGATTTAGGTCAAATGTTTCATGGCAATTGGTTGCTAGCGATTGCGGCTTACAACTGCGGTCAAGCGAAAGTAGCACATGCATTGACACGTGCTGGCACAGATGATTTCTGGATGTTGCATTTGCCACTTGAAACGAGATTGTATGTGCCGCGTTTGTTAGCGATTGCAGAGATTGTAAAAAATCCAGCAAAGTATGGTGTGCAATTACCCGCTGTTTCGCATGCTGAACGCAAATAGTAACCAGCACCAGGGAGAGTCATTTGAACTGTGTAAATAGCCGGTTAGATGTTGCGTGAATCTTTTTAGCTAGATTCGTCAGTTAATCTGACATATGCATTGCTTGATGTCAAAATTTCAAGCTAGGTTAAATCAAATACTAGCACAGGAAGGTCCAGCAGCGTGCAGTGATTTTCTATTGTCATTAGCGTGCCACTTTTTTTCATTTGAATCGCCAATCGTGGATAATGAGAATACTTTGCAACTCCTATCAGAAGAGCAAGTTTTTGCGTGATTGAAATCGGCTGATCGTTTGTGTACAGCAGGAGTAACCTCTCCTATTGGAGAGCGCATACGACAAGCATCATTGTCTCGTAAGCGAGCAGTAGGTGCGGGTGCATCTCCTAGCGTATCTAATATTTTCGCTATAGAACTTGTGGTAGACGCTGACACAGTGTTCATTGCTATACGTGATTGATGGCGGCCTACTACTAGCAGACAAGCAAACCCTAGTACACAAGCAATACCAGCTGTAAGCAATGCGATAGAAATAGGCGCTACGAATAGACCAACGAACCCTGCTATACCTAGACCCACACCTACAATACCTGCTATGAGCAACAATGAAGCGATGATTAATAATAATGATAATCTTTTTTTAGA
>MGYE01000019.1 GCA_001801625.1 Gammaproteobacteria bacterium RIFCSPHIGHO2_12_FULL_42_10 | reverse complement strand
AAGAAGGTGCGGGGGGCTTTGCCGTTGCCGCGGTTGATGGTTTGGCCGTTGACGAGGACTTCATTTGTTTCAGTGAGGGCGGTAACGGATTTAGTTAATGGTTGCGCCCAGAATAGTGTGCCGCTGATCCATTTGTTCATGTAGAATCTTGTGCCTATGCCGGTTGAAAGTGCTGATTGCGTGAGAGGGACGCCGCCGACTAGCAAATAATTCCACATAGAGCCGCATTCATAAAAAGCATATAGTTGAATATGTTGCAGTGTGAAGTTTTTCACGTCTTTATCGTAGCGTAGCTCAAGGCTAGCGGCTGCGCCTTTATCTCCGATGATTTCTGCGGGATCATAGCCACGTCCCAATTGGTTGCCACCATAAACGAATTGCTCAGAAGCGAGCAAGGGATTGAAAGCCCATTGTCCTTTGATGAGACCATAAATTGAATAAGGTCCTTTAATGGCTTGCAGTCGAGATATCTCAGCATCGATCTTGGTATAATCACCACGCCCACCAGGACGAGAAGTGAGCGCTGTATTTTGATTAAAATTACTAGAATATCCAAGCATGGGTAGTCCTTGTCTCAGTTCGCCGAAAATAAGGTTAGTTCCGTTCCATTTGTCTGAAAAGTTGAATGCAGCGTTTATTCCAACGTTACGAAGATGATCTGTATACAAGAGTTGGTTGCCAATTTGATCGACGGTGCTATCTAGATAATTGAAGTTAGTTGTGACAGTGAGTACTTTTGTATGCTCTTGCAACAATGGAAATTGTGCGTTGATATAATAATTGTTGCTTGAGCCATCGATATATTGTGGTTGCAGAATAAATAATGGGTGGGTATGTGCGTAGTTGCCACCGACAATCAATCGATCGCCTGTGGCGCCCCATAATGCTGCATTGTAATTGGCATCGATAAAAGTTAATTCGCCTCCTTTGGGTGTTTTGGTTGCGGTGAGTGATAGATCATCACCCGATTGAATAAATGAATTAGCGCTCACATTAGCCGTCATTTGTTGTGGGCCTATGTAGAGCGTACCGAAATTATTGTAGGTGAAGTAGCCTGTAAAGAAGTGGTGGTCAGTGACCATATTCAAATCGGCCGCGCCTTGTGTTTTCTCAGAGGGTGCAAGGGCTGTACTAACAGTGGTGGCAGGGATTGCGTTGGCAAGCATGATGTATTTTTCCATGTCTGCGACGCGTAGTGGACGCGATTGTTTAATTTTTTCTCCAAAGGCTTTTACGAGTGCTTCCGCCTTTAAAGGTTTGCCAGTGACAGAGACTTTATCGATATACCCCTCGATGATTTGTATCTGCACAACACCATCTTTGACGTGCTGTGGTGGCAGCAGTGCTCGTGACAAAATGTAGCCGTTATTGCGGTAAAAACTGGTGATGGCCTGAATAATATCGAATAGATCGAGTACTGAGATAAGTTTATGTAATTTATCCTTATAGAATGGCAATAGCTGTTCGTCTGAATAGACATGGTTGCCGCTGATAATAAGCTTATTTAAGCGAAAAGTGGTTTTTTTGGCGTTTTCTTGCAATGTAGTTGATGCGTTTTGTTGTGTGGCTGGCTGGGTCTTTGTAGAGGCCGGTAATGTATAGTTGGTTGTCGGGCGTGGTGTTAGCACTTTTCTAATAACCGAAGGCATGGTGCTGCCAGGCAGCTGTGTTTCGGCAAAAACCGTGCGGTTCAGTGAAACTAGGCACAGAATGATGACAGTAAATTGGGTTAGCCCGGCAGTTAGCGATGATTTTTTTTTCGCTCTGGACATAGTTGTTTGCGTTCCTTGCATACTGTGTAATAAATGCTTTTCAGATATGAGCAATATCCGGTAGTATACTCATCATGCGAGACGGGATGCAAAATAAAATGATACGCGGTGCGTTAGTATTAGAAAGCGGAGAGTCTTTTTCAGGATATCTGCCTTCTAATCAACAAGACACCTGTTTTGGTGAGGTTGTTTTCAATACAGGCATGACGGGCTATGTTGAAACCTTAACAGACCCTTCTTACGCTGGTCAAATAATAGTCTTTACCTATCCCCTGATTGGTAATTATGGCGTCCCCTCTAAAGAGACCTGGGAGTCCCCACATATTCATGCGAAAGGCGTCGTGATGTCGACCCTGACAGCGCATCATGCACATTACGATGCTGATTGCTCACTGAAAACATGGTTTGAATCAGAAAAAATACCTTACTTGACTCACGTAGATACTAGAGCGCTCGCTATCCGCCTGCGCAATGACCGCGTTTTACCAGGCGCCATCACATCACATGATTTTTCGAAGCTGTCATTTGAGGCATTCGACACGGTTCATTGGGTGAAACAGGTTTCGATTAAGGAGCCATGCACAACGGGTGCAGGCGAATACTGTGTGATCGCGATTGATTGCGGTATGAAAGAAAATATTATGCGTTGTTTATCACAATTTCCCATTCGTGTGAAACGTGTGCCTTATAACTACGATTTTTCTGATGAACCATTCGATGGCGTGTTTATTTCAAATGGTCCAGGCGATCCCATTCATTGTCAAGAGACGATTCATATTTTAGAGAAAGCGGCTAAAAAACAAAAACCGATGTTTGGTATCTGCCTGGGTACGCAATTGATGGCGCTTGCTTTTGGTGCAAAAACCTACAAATTACCCTTTGGACACCGTTCTCAAAATCAACCTTGTATGGATATGGCAACGGGTCGCGCCTATCTGACCTCTCAAAATCATAGCTATGCTGTTGATGAGAAAACGTTACCCGCAGATTGGCAGGTGACTTTCAGAAATTTAAACGATCAGAGCGTCGAAGGGATCGCGCATCAAACACTACCTTTTTTTGCTGTGCAATTTCATCCCGAAGCCTCTCCTGGACCAACAGATACACAGTGGCTGTTTAAAAAATTTTATGAGTTGATGTGTGAATCTAAAAAAAGATGATAACGAATAAACCATTTAAAAAAATTCTCATCTTAGGCTCGGGCGGTTTGCGCATTGGGCAGGCAGGCGAATTTGATTACTCCGGCTCTCAAGCTCTAAAAGCGTTAAAAGAAGCAGGCGTTAAGACTGTTTTGGTGAATCCCAATATTGCAACGATTCAAACCGATTCGCAAATGGCAGACGAAGTTTATTTGCAACCGCTCACGTTAGAGGTTGTCACCTCTATTATTGAAAAAGAACGACCGGATGCACTGTTGCTTAACGTAGGCGGACAAACAGCGCTCAATCTTGGACTTGCGTTGGATGAGGCTGGTGTTTTATCAAAGTATAATGTGTTGTCGCTAGGTACGTCGATCAGCTCTATTCGGCAAACAGAAGATCGTGATTTATTTAAGAATGAACTTAAAAAAATTCATGTAAAAACACCGCATAGCGCAGCTGTGACGTCCGTTCAAGATGCAGAAAATGCTGCAAATCAGATCGGCTATCCTGTTATGTTGCGAGCCGGCTTTTCACTGGGTGGCTTAGGTTCTGGAAAAGTGAATACACAAGCGGAGTTGATTCAGTATGCTGAACAGAGCTTTGCTGGATCCCCGCAAATTTTAATAGAAGAGTATTTGTTGGGTTGGAAAGAATTTGAATATGAAATTATACGTGATAGAGCAGGCAATACACTCACTATCTGCAATATGGAAAACATGGATCCTACAGGGATTCATACTGGAGAAAGTATTGTCGTAGCCCCCGCACAAACGCTCTCCAATGATGAGCATCAAAAATTGCGTCGTATTGCGATTGATGTCGCTAATCATTTTAATATCATTGGGGAATGTAATATTCAGTTCGCGGTGAATCCACGTGATGGCGATTATCGTGTGATTGAAGTGAATGCAAGGCTTTCGCGGTCAAGTGCACTCGCTTCTAAAGCAACAGGGTATCCATTGGCTTTTGTTGCGACAAAGCTCGCGTTGGGTAGTTTGTTGCATGAAATCACAAATAGTGTGACGCAAAAAACATGTGCTTTCTTTGAGCCTGCACTAGATTATATTGTTGTGAAAATTCCTCGTTGGGATATGCAAAAATTGCGTCGTGCTGGTAGAGAAATTGGCACGGAAATGAAAAGTGTTGGTGAAGTGATGGGGATCGGCCGGTCATTTGCTGAAAGTTTGCAAAAAGCAGTGGGGATGTTGAACATTGGCGCGCACTGTTTGGCTGATTATCCGTTTGACATTGAAAATGTTAAACGCGAAATAGCCTACCCAACGGATCGTCGCTTATTTGCACTTTACCGATTCTTTTTGGCGGGTGGCGAGGTTCCAGAAGCGCATCAGTTGAGCCAGATTGATCCATGGTTTTTGTATCAGATTGCAGAGATTGCGGAATTTGAGAGGAAGTTGAAGGACGTTGTTAGGCATCCTACTGTCACCCTGGCATCTGCTGTCATCCCGGCGCAGGCCAGGGTGACAGCATTACTGCGTTGTGCAAAAGAGCTGGGTTTCTCGGATCATGCATTGGCTCGTATTTTTAATGTTTCAGAGGTTACGTTGCGACAACATAGGAAGAAAGCAGGCATTGTTCCTGTTGCTAAGCAAATTGATACATTAGCGGGTGAATTTGCGGCGCAAACGAATTATCTCTACTTAACCTATCACGGCACAATGAATGATGTTGCACCGATGGAACAAAAACCAATCTTTGTGATCGGCTCAGGACCTTATGCGATTGGATCTTCCGTTGAGTTTGATTGGTGCGCAGTGAATGCTTCTCGTAGTTTGCGACAATTGGGCCAGCGCTCAGTGTTGATCAACTCGAATCCTGAGACAGTTTCAACGGACTATGATGAATCAGATCGGCTCTATTTCGAGCAACTGACTTTTGAGCGGATTCAAGATATTGCAGATATTGAAGAACCAAGCGGCATGATCGTTTGTGTTGGCGGACAGATCGCTAATAATCTTGCCGCACCTTTAGCAGCAGCAGGTTATGTTCTTCTAGGCACTTCTGCAGAGAATATTGACCGCGCTGAAGATCGGAAAAAATTTTCCACATTATTAAATAAATTAAGTATTGATCAACCGCTTTGGCAAGAGATAACCAGCGCAGAGAATGCGAAAAAATTTGCTCTTGAAGTGGGCTACCCGATTGTTGTGCGACCATCTTATATTTTATCAGGCGCTGCGATGAATATTGCAGATGATGATGCCTCGTTACAACAACATTTATCTTTAGCAGTTGCTATTTCGCCTGTACATCCTGTGGTGATTTCAAAGTTTATTAATGAAGCTAAAGAATTAGAGGTAGATGGTGTGGCGCGTAATGGCTTGATTATCTGCGAAGCAATTAGCGAGCATGTTGAAAATGCGGGTGTACACTCTGGCGATGCAACACTTGTTCTGCCGCCACAAACACTTTATCTTGCAACCATTCGTCGTGCAAAAGCCATGACGAGAGAAATTGTGCGGGCTTTAAATATTACAGGCCCATTTAATATTCAATTTATTGCTAAAAATAATAGATTGCAAGTGATTGAATGCAATGTACGCGCTTCTAGATCACTGCCATTTGTTTCTAAGGTAACTAATCACAATTTTATTGATATTGCTATTAAAGCGATGCTGGGTATTAAAGACACCCGATCTTATGAAACATTAGAGCTAGACTATGTCGGTGTGAAGGCGCCTCAATTTTCCTATCAACGCTTGAAAGGCGCAGATCCTGTGCCACATATTGAGATGGCCTCAACAGGAGAAGTCGCGGCGCTCGGAGAAAATTTATATGATGCATTTTGGCGGGCATGGCTTGCCTCCGAACAGTTTATCTCTAATAAACGTTTGTTGGTGTCGATTGCCGATGCTTATAAAGCAAAATTACTACCAGCATTGCAGCAATTAGAAGCGCTGGGTTGGCGTATTTATAGCACTGAAGGCACACATTCATTTTTATTTAAAAATGGCGTGGCATCTTATTTTGTATATAAAGCCAGTGAAAGACATGAACCCAATACACAAACAGTGATTGCAAAACACGCTGTTGATCTGATTATCAATATTCCGCGTAATGATATACCGCATGAACGAACCGATGGATTCCAGATTAGACGGCTTGCAATTGATCATCATATTCCGCTGATTACGAATGCTCAGAAGGCGCAAGTATTGTTGCAGTGCTTGATTGAATTGAAAGCAGTTAGTTTACCCGTTCGTTCTTATCGTGAAATTGTAACGGAGGCTCATTTACATGAGTAAAGCAGTGTTAAACCCATTTTTCAATCATGACTTGATCTCTACAAAAGAAATGACGTTAGAGATGATTCAGCTTATTTTAAAAACGACTGATCAGCTTAAAAATAGTAAGCGCGCCGTGGAAACCATTGCGGGTAAAGTAGTGGCGAGTTGTTTTTTTGAACCTTCAACACGTACGCGTTTATCTTTTGAAAGCGCAGCCTTGCGTATGGGTGCACGTGTGATTGGCTTTTCAGGTGATCAAGCGTTATCGATGCAGAAAGGTGAAACACTAGCCGATACCATGCGTGTCATCGATGGTTTTGCTGATTTAATTATTATTCGACATCCAGAGGAAGGCGCGGCTCGATTGACTGCTGAAATCGTAGCTTGTCCTGTTGTCAATGGTGGAGATGGTGCTAACCAACATCCCACGCAAGCTTTAGTAGATCTATATGCGATTCACGCCTGCCAGAAAAAGTTGGATGGTTTATCAATGGCATTGGTGGGGGATCTGAAATATGGTCGTACCATTCATTCGCTACTTGATCTGTGCGCGTTTTTTGATATACGACTTTATTTTGTTTCGCCAGAATTATTGTCGTTATCAGAGAGTGTGTGCGATATTTTAAAGAAGCGGGGTGTTCGTTTTTCTTGTCATCGAACGATTGAAGAAGTGATTCCAAAAATTGATATTTTGTACATGACACGCATACAAAAAGAGCGTTTTAGTCCAACCGATTATGAATTAGTGAAAAATCAATTTATTCTAATACCTGATTTATTCAAGCAGGCTAAAGATAATTTGAGGGTGCTGCATCCTTTGCCGCGCGTCAACGAAATAACACGTGAGGTCGATAAAACACCTTATGCATACTATTTTGAGCAAGCGCATCATGGTGTTTTTGTAAGACAGGCAATCTTAACGTTGATGTTAAATGAGGTGTTGCCATGAGTGAAACGCTTTCGGTCACTGCTATTAAAAATGGAACGGTCATTGATCATATCGATCCAGGTCAGGCATTGCGTATTATCCATCTACTATCACTCAACATCAGTGCCGATCAAATTACAATTGGATTAAATTTAATTAGTAAAAGCATGAATCGAAAAGATTTAATTAAAATTGAAACACGTGTGCTCTCCAACCAAGAAGCCAATGATATTGTTGTGTTTTCTCCACATGCAACGATTAATGTGATACAAAACTTTAAAGTGACTAATAAAATTAAAACACGCTTACCTGAGACAATGCGCTCTCATTTTTTGTGTCCTAATCCTACCTGCATTACGCATGGTGAAAATATTGAAAGTTTATTTTTTATCGCACTTCAAAATAAAAAAATTAGGTTAATCTGCCATTATTGTGAAAATCAGTTTGATCGTGATCAAGTACGCGTGAAGATTTGATAGAGACGCATGAGAGGCATAGAAGATAAAACAAAATGTAAAGCTCTGCTATCGCGCAGGTGGCGTGCGCGATACAATACATAGCATATGATTAATATCAAACAGGCAAAAACGATTGATGGCAAAGTAATGGATCTTGCTGTTCATAGCGAGCAAGAAATGACCATTGATGCGACAGGACTGATGCTTTTCCCAGGACTGATTGATCCCCATGTGCATTTTCGCGTGCCAGGCCTTGAACACAAAGAAGACTGGTGTACGGGCGCGCGCGCTGCGATCGCAGGTGGCTACACCACCGTTTTTGATATGCCAAATACCATTCCGCCAGCCGTTACTGCTGAGAGACTTTATCAAAAAAAACAACGTATCGATGCTGAATTAAAATCAGCGGGCATTCCTTTGCGCTACGAACTGTATTTTGGGACGGATCATCGTCATTTTAGCGAAATTCATCAGGTTAAAAATGATGTGATTGGCATTAAAATTTTTATGGGCGAAAGTACGGGTAATTTGGTATTAGATGATGAGGGGATGCATGCGGCATTTGCGATTGCTGCAACGCAAAATTTGCTAGTTGCGGTGCATGCGGAAGATGCAACTCGTATTGCAGAACGTGCATTGCAGTATAAAGCATCAACAAATTATTGTGACCATTCTAACATCCGCGATCCAGAGGCCGCTGCTTTGGCTGTACAAAAAGCAATCGCATTGGCAAGGTGGTATGGCGTGCGTCTTTATATTTTGCATGTGAGCACGAGTAATGAACTGGCATTGATTAAAGAGGCAAAAGAAGAAGGTTTGCCCGTTTATGCTGAAACAACACCGCATCACTTATTTTTAGATGAGACTGTTTATGATGTATTGCACGGTAGAGCCTTGGTAAATCCACCGCTTCGTGGTAAACATCATCAGCAGGCACTTTGGCAAGCTATTTTTGACGGTGTGATTGATACGATTGGATCTGATCATGCGCCACATTTGCCGCATGAAAAAGAAAAACCGTATGGCGGTTGCCCTTGTGGTATGCCTGGTATTGAGACGACACTGCCGCTTTTGTTAACCGCAGCGCGAGAGGAACGACTCTCGCTGGAAAAAATTCTTTATCTCACTTATCATCGTCCACGAGAAATCTTTCAATTACCGAAAAACGACGATATTGTATTAGTTGATATGCAGACACCGCGTACTGTAATAGGCGCATCGCTTAAAACGAAATGCGCATGGTCACCGTTTGAGGGGCGTGTTTTGACGGGTTGGCCGAAGTGCGTTGTGGTAAATGGACAATATGTGAGCTGTTAAGTTTTGCAACGATGGACAATTCGTAGCAATTCCCGCTAACTGGTTGCCTTGGGTGTTATTCCGCACAATGGCTCGTCGGCCTCCGGCCTCCTGCGCTTGACTTGTGCTACATAACACCCAAGGCAACCAGTTAGCGGGAATTGCTGGACAATTAGCAGATGTTTTTTAATAAAGACAGGTGAAATTTATCATGAAGAATCAATTTAAAAGAGTCTTGGTGACAGGTGGCGCGGGGTATGTTGGTAGTCGGCTTGTTCCAAAATTGCTAAATGAAGGTTATGCAGTGACTGTACTAGACCTTTATATTTATGGACACGATGTGTTTGGATTGCATCATGAGCATCCAGCGTTAATTGAAATGAAAGGTGATATTCGCGATCCTGAAATGGTGCAGCGTGCGATGGAAGGATGTGACGCAGTGATTCATCTTGCTTGTATCTCTAACGATCCTTCATTTGATTTGGACCCTACATTGGGCAGGTCGATCAATTTTGATGCTTTTCGTCCGATGGTAAGGATCGCTAAAGAATTGCATGTGAAGCGTTTCATCTATGCTTCCTCTTCCTCTGTCTATGGCATTAAGGAAGACCCCAATGTTACAGAAGAACTTCCGCTTAATCCTTTAACGGATTATTCAAAATATAAAGCAGAATGCGAGATTGTCCTTAAAGAAGAAGCGACGCCGGAGTTTGAGACAGTGATTGTTCGCCCCTCAACCGTTTGTGGTTATTCGACACGGTTACGTTTAGATTTAACCGTCAACATTTTAACAACACATGCTTATTTTAATAAAAAGATTAAAGTATTTGGTGGCAAACAATTGCGTCCTAATATTCATATTGAAGATATGTGCGATGCTTACTTGATGTTGCTTGCCGCACCCAAAGAGAAAATCGATGGCAAGACATTTAACGTTGGATTTCAAAATTTGGCAGTTGAAGAGATTGCCAATCTGGTCAAGCAGACGTTTGATGAAGAGATTGCAATTGAAGTATCGTCTACGAATGATAATCGATCGTACCATGTTTCATCTGATAAAATTAAACGTGAGTTGAACTTTGTGCCTCAGTATACCGTGCTTGATGCGATTAACAGCTTGAAAGAAGCTTTTGAGAAGGGGCTTGTAGAAAATCCATTAACGAATGAGATTTACTATAACATTAAGCAGATGCAGCAAATTGGACTGGGGTAATGCAAACCTTATCTAGCGATAACGTGCACGTCGTGCTTGCTGTGTGGGGTGCACGATTTATCGATGATTTTTTGAATTTCAATCTTTTAAGTTTGCTTGCGCCCGGTAATGTGCCTCTGCTTGCTAACACCTATAAAACAACTTTTGTTGTCTTAACGCGTTCGCAGGATGTCATGGTATTTGAAGCGAGTCCTGCTTTTCAGAAATTGCGTTTAATTTGTGATATTGAATTTGTTGCGATTAATGATTTAATCATGATTGCAAATCATTCAACGACATTAACACACGCTTATGATCGTGCTGTACGTAGAACAAATGACGCCATGCTGCAGACCTATTTTATTTTTTTAACTGCAGATTATATTATGGCAGATGGATCATTTAGAGGGCTGATGCGTTATATGGCGCAAGGTTACAGTGGGATTTGCGCGGGCAATTTTCAAGTACTGCAAAACAAAATGACGCCATTTTTAAAGCGGCATATTGATCCTATCAATCATGTGTTGCAAATTTCGCCTCGCGCATTATTGAAAAAAAGTTTTCAGTGCTTGCATCCCGTTGCGTTAGCGAGCTTCTTTGATGAAAATCATCTGCATAACTATCAAGCCAATAGATTTTTTCTGCGCCATGATGCAGAGACATTAGCAGGCCGTTTTTATTTATTGCATATGTTGTGTATTAAACCAGAAACAACACAATATCAAGTGGGCGCATCCTGTGATTATTCTTTTATTCCTGAAATGTGTCCCTCAGGCAATGTGGCTATTATTGATGATTCTGATGATTATCTGGTAATCGAAGCGCAACCTGTTGATCATGAATTATCATTAGTGAGATTTGGCGCCTATCAATTGAAAAAATTAGCTGCAGGTCTTTCAGAGTGGACGACTGCGCGCCATCGAGAGAATGCTAAAAAAACGATTTACTATCATGTGAATGATCTGACACAAGCAGCGAAAACGACAATAGATGGCAAATTGAATCGTTTTGTTTTATCGATTGCGACTTATTTAGATAAAACTAAACCTCGGGCTTACCGAAATCACCCTTATTGGATTGGCGCTGCCCGCACTTTTGATAATGCCACGGAAGTGTTGCGAGAAAAAGACCCGCAAGGTAATGTTGGGTTGACGCTGCTCGATTATACGAGCAAAGCAAAAAAATGGTACCATCGTTTTTTTGGATGCCCGCCTTCCGTTTTTATTTGGCATCATCGTTGGTTAGAGTACAAGATTGTTAAGTCATCGATTGCAAGATTTATTGCTGGAGATGATACGATCGTATTTTTTGATTCGCACCAGTTATCGTTTATGCAATATGGGCGATGGTTGGAAAAGAATCGCCATGTCACACATCAACACCACTTGCAAAATTTATCAGATATCCAGCCTGTTATTCAAAAATTAAATAATCAACAATTTGAGCGATGTTTGTTTTTTGTGGAGTTGCCCAACTTAAAGAAACTAGAAAAATATTTAACTGCTGTTCGACCTATTTTGGCACCACATGGCAAAATGCTAGTCGTTTTGCACGATCATCAACGTAAAAACGATTCTTCTAATGCAATTTATGATCTGAAAGAAGAATTTCTTCTCAGGATGAATTATTTTAATCATGTTGATTATCATATTCAACAGGTCCAAACAATTCACAATACTTTTTCATTGTTGGGCTTGATGACGACTAGAAAAATTAATTATTATTTTAATCATAGTAAAAAAAGACGTGCTTTGATGTATTTACTCATCGGCGCACCTGGCATGTTGGTGTCTTTGGTGAGAAACAGTATTGCGTGGATGTTTGCAACAACACGGGGGTATTGCACGCATGTGCTTGTGACGCTTGACCTACCATCTCAGTCAGAGGATGTGTGATGTTGCCCCATCGTGTAAACGTTAGCGCGATACTCCCGAACTATAATGATGCAGTCTTACTGCCTAGAGCGATTCAGTCATTACTTGCACAGTCCCAATCGCTTACAGAAATTATTATTGTTGATGATGCATCGACTGATAACAGCATTCAAGTTATTCAATCTTATCTTAAATTATATCCGACGATTACATTGATTCAGCATGCAGCGAATCAGGGAGTATCTGCTGCTTTAAATACAGGCATCATGCGAGCGAACGGTGACTATATTATATTATGCGCAGCAGATGACTGGTATGCAGAGCATATGGTTCGATTAGCGAGTGCTGCTATTTTGCGGTTTCCTGGCGTGGGGCTTGTTTGTGGTGATGCCATTGTCAGTCGATTTGATCTGCCTGCACCCTTTAGACGAACATTGCCTTATGCAAAAGACGCTTGGATTAGCGCGCGTGAATTTCAAGCAATCGCCAAACAAAGTTATGTTGGTTTTAATAGTAGTGGCGGCATGCTTTTAAGACGTGAAGCCGTTTTAAAAGCAGGCATGTTGTATCCTGCTATGCGTTGGCATAGTGATTGGTTTTTGTATTTTGCAGTGGCTATACGAGAAGGAATTTGTTATATCGATGAGTTATTTATTCATATCAATATGCGAAAAACCAGTTATTCAGAAGGAAAAAGTAAACGCACCACTCAGAATCAAGTGATACGCGATACGATTCATATTCTCAAGCGTGCCCACCCTGATTTATGGCATACATTTAGAGAAGCTGCATTATTACCGCATTACGATGTGCGTTATTTTGTATTATTTTTAATGGACCCTGTGCTTAAGGGATACATGACACCTAAATTGCTGTGGAAATTATTGATTAATAATCGGATGGTGGTACGCATTGGACGATACATGCCTTATCATGTTATTTTGCAGGCACGTCGGTGGTTACGGGCATGATGGTGTAGTAAGCGCGTAACATGAGTGAATGAGGTAAATGGGATTGAACCATGCGCATTGGAATCGATTTTGATAATACGATCATCTGCTATGATCAGCTCTTTTGTGATTTAGCAAAGTCATGGCAATTGCTTGATTCGCATTGGCAGGGTAACAAGCAAGCGGTGAAAGAAATGATGCATGCGTTGCCTGAAGGTGATTTGATTTGGCAGCGATTGCAGGGCAAGGCTTATGGCGAGTTTATTCAGCAGGCAACGCTCTTTGTGGGGTTTAAGGAATTTATTGCGGCTGCTCGTGCTTTGTCTTATGTCGAAATTTTTATTGTGAGTCATAAAACAGAGCTCGGCCATTTTGATGAGAAAAATATTTCGTTACGGGATGCAGCGCGCGACTTTCTGCAGTGCCAGGGTTTTTTTGATGAAGGTCCGTATTATATTAACCAATCTAATGTATTTTTTGAAACGACACGCGAAGAAAAAATAGAACGTATTCGGTCATTGCAATGTACACATTTTATCGATGATCTCACAGAGGTGCTAGACCACCCGCTGTTTCCACAGTCGGTGCAGCGTATCTTATTTCAGTCGGGGGCGCATCTGCATGCATCGAGAGCGTATGCTACTTTTTCAACTTGGGGCGATATTCAGCATGCAATCTTTAGAACTTGAACATTTAAAACAGTTATTAGCGTGCCGTTCGTTGTCACTGATTAGCCAATCAGGCGGTGGTAATAGTAAAGTGTTTTGTGTGATGGAGAATGGAAAAAAATGGGCGATTAAATCTTATCCGCCTTATGCGCCTAACCAGCGCGATCGATTGGCTGCAGAATGTGCTGTTTATCAATTTTTGAATCAACATCAAGTAAAAGCCATGCCTACTTTGAAAACAGTTTGTCTTGATAAACGTTGGCTCGTTATTGATTGGATTGAGGGCAGCCTACCAAAAACATATGATGCATTTGATATTGCGCAAGCCGTTTCGTTTTTAGGTGCTGTTGCGAAGTTAAATCATGTGCCTGCTGCACAGCATTTACCTTTAGCAGCGGAGGCTTGTTTGTCTCTAGATGAATTGATTCAGCAAATCGAAATGCGAAGAAAACGATTGTGTGATGTGAACGTACCTGACTCCGCATTACAGGATTTTTTATCACATGATTTTCTGCCTTGCTTGACACGCTATCAAGCCGTTGCACGAGAAGGCTATCGTAAGCACGGTATTCTGTCGGATCAACTGTTGCTAGATGCACATCGCTCGCTGATTCCATCTGATTTTGGATTTCATAATAGTCTTCGAGATGAGCAGGGCCGTTTGTATTTTTTTGATTTTGATTATTTTGGTTGGGATGACCCGGTCAAATTATTAGCAGATATTTTATGGCATCCCAAGATGGTACTATCTGAGGTAGAAAAAGAACAATTTATTCATGGCATTTCCGCTATCTATTGCGCGGATCCTTTATTTTTAGTGCGATTTCGTTATACTGTGCCTTTGTTTGGGTTAAGATGGGTATTGATTTTACTCAACGAATTTATCCCAGCCTTTTGGCAGAATCGACAGCATGCGAACGTACAAGGTGATTGGGATGAGGCAAAGCGCATACAGCTTGGTCGTGCTCGGGAGCTATTGACTCGCCTTGCATGG